>CAKTSC010000016.1 GCA_934597465.1 uncultured Dysosmobacter sp. | reverse complement strand
GTAGCTGGGCTCGCCGAAGCCGCAGAAGACCAGCTGGGCGTACTTCGTGAGGTCATGGCTCTCGATGGAGGCCAGGAGCTCCTCCTTCGTGGGCTCCCGTTTCAGCCAGAGGTTATCGGTATAGATGCTGCCGGGGGCGTTGTGCCGCAGGCAGAACTCGCAGTTGAAGTCGCAGCGGTTGGTGGAGTTCACGTAGAGGTTGCCGCCGTACTCATAGGTGATGGTGAAGCCTTTCTCCATGGGATCACGTCCTTTTTGGGAGATGTCACGAAATTTGGTGGAAAATTTCGTGGAAATGTTGAAAATGCAGATTCAGGGGATGCGGTAGAAGCGCTTGCCGTTGCGGAAGGTGATGTCCTCCGCCTCCTCCCGGGAGATGCCCTGGCACGCCGCGACCGTTTCCGCCACGGCGGAGAGCCAGTCGCTGCGGTTGCGCTCCCCCCGGTGGGGGACGGGGCTGAGGTACGGGGCGTCGGACTCGATGAGGATGCGGTCTAAGGGCACGGAGGCGATGACCTCCGGGGCCTTGCGGGCGTTCTTATAGGTGACGGGGCCGTCGAAGCCCAGGTACCAGCCCCGCTGCCAGAGGAGCTTCGCCATCTCGGTGCTGCCGGAGAAGCAGTGGAAGACGCCGTCCAGCTCCGGGAACTCCCCCACGATGGCGAGACTGTCCGCGTGGGCGTCCCGGTCGTGGACGATGACGGGGAGGTTCAGCTCCCGGGCAAGCTGGAGCTGGCGGCGGAAGACCGCCTGCTGCTCCTCCCTGCCGGGGTTGTCCTCCCAGTGGTAGTCCAGGCCGATCTCGCCGATGGCCACCACCTTGGGGTGCCGGGCAAGCTGGCGGATGGTCTCGAAGTCCTCCTCCGCGGCGCCGCCGCACTCCTCCGGGTGGATGCCCACGGCGGCGTAGACGAAGTCGTACTCCTCCGCCAATGCCACCGCCCGGCGGGAGGAGGGGACATCGCAGCCGGGGTTCAGGATGAGGCCCACGCCGTTTGCCCGGAGCTCTTCAAAGAGCCGGGCGCGGTCGGAGTCGTAGATGGGGTCGTCGTAATGGGCGTGGGTGTCAAAGATCATGCGTCCTCCTCCAGCTCCAGCAGCACGGGGCAGTGGTCGCTGCCCGGCACCTCGTCCAGGATGTCGGCGGTGCGGACTTTGGGCAGCAGCCGCTCCGAGAGTAGGAAGTAGTCGATGCGCCAGCCCACGTTCCGCTCCCGGGCCCGGGTGCGGAAGCTCCACCAGGAGTAGCGATCCCGGGCATCCGGGTGCAGGCGGCGGAAGGAGTCCGCAAAGCCTGAGGCCAGCAGCTCCTCCAGCTTGCCCCGCTCCTGGTCGGAGAAGCCGGGGTTATTGTGGTTGGTGTCGGGGTTTTTGAGGTCGATATCCTCCCGGGCCACGTTCAGATCTCCGCAGAGCACCACGGGCTTCCGCTTGTCCAGCTCCGTGAGGTAGGCCCGGAGGTCATCCTCCCAGAGCATCCGGTAGTCGATGCGCTTCAGGCCGTCCTGGGAGTTGGGGGTGTAGCAGCAGACGAGATAGAAGCCCTGGAACTCCGCCGTGATGACCCGGCCCTCGTGGCGGTGGAGGTCGTCCCCGAAGTCGTAGGTGACGGAGAGGGGCGGACGGCGGGTGAAGACGGCGGTGCCGGAGTAGCCCTTCCTATCGGCGCTGTTCCAGTAGCGGGCGTAGCCCGGCAGCTCGAACTCCGCCTGCTCCGGGCGCATCTTGGTCTCCTGCAGGCAGATCACGTCGGCGTCCACGATGTCGCAGAATGTAAGAAAGCCCTTGCCGAGACAGGCCCGCAGGCCGTTGACGTTCCAGGAAACCAGCTTCATGGGGGTGTTCCTCCTTTGGCGGGGCGCACCCCGCGTATCACAGTATACCCGAGTATACCCCACCCGGGCGGGAAATGCAATCCCTCCCGGGCCTTTGGCCGGGAGGGATCGCGGGCCGGGGGAGGATCTTTCGCGGAAAACGGGGCGTCACTCCGCGCTCTTCAGGGACTCCACCATGTCGATCTTCCGCATCTTCCGGTAGCCGAAGCCGTTGACGAGCAGGGAGAAGCCCGCCGTCAGCAGGGCCGCCCAGAGGTAGGCCAGGGGATCCGTCTCCCGGCCGAACATCATGAGGTCGATCTCCACGCTGCGCACCAGCCACGTGTGGAGCCAGTGGCCGAGAAGGATGCCCGCGGCGATGCCCGCCGCCGTGAGAACGATGTTTTCCCGGTTGACGTAGGCGGAGACCTCCCGGTCGTAGAAGCCCAGCACCTTGATGGTGGCCAGTTCCCGCTTGCGCTCCGTGATGTTGATGTTGGAGAGGTTGTAGAGCACCACCAGGGCCAGCGCCGCGGCGGAGAGGATCACGATGACCACCACGAAGTCGATGCGCTCCATGGAGTGCTGGTAGTTGTCCCGGGTGTCCAGCATCCGGGTGGCGGCGGCCACGCCGCCGAGATCCATCAGGTCGGAGAAGACGGCATCGCAGGTCTCGGAGCTGTCGTCCGTCAGGCGGAGGAGGCAGGCGTTGAAGGCGCAGTCCTCCCCGTAGACGGCCCGGTAGCTTGCGGGGCTCATGTAGACGAAGTGGGCCAGGTAGTGCTCATAGATCCCGGCCACCGTCAGCTCCTGCCGGGTATCCCCCGCCAGGGTGAAGGTATCCCCCACCGTGACGCCCAGGAGCTCCGAGAGCTTCTCGTCGATGAGGACGCCGCCGTCCTCCGGGGCCCGGAGGATCTCTCCGGTCCGGTAGTCCCGGACGGTGACGAAGTCCCCGAAGGTGGCGGGATCCGCCACCTCCAGATAGGCCATGATGCTGTACTTGGCCGTCTCCGCCGTCTGGGAGGAGAGGCAGCAGGGCTCCGAGGCCAGGATCCGCTCGTCGGAGGAAAGGTGCGCCTCCACCTCGGCGCGCTCCTCGGGCAGGATGTTGGCGTGGAGGGTCAGCTGGGCCGTGTAGCGGTAGAGGCCGTCATACTGGCGATCCATGGTGCTGAGCAGGGAGGTGCGCAGGCCGAAGCCCGCGATGATGAGGGCCGTGCAGCCCGCGATGCCCGCCACGGTCATCCAGAAGCGCTTCTGGTAGCGGAAGAGGTTGCGGGCCGTGACCTTGCGGTTGAAATCCAGCCGCCGCCAGAGGGGGCGGATGTACTCCAGAAACACCCGCTTGCCCGGGGCCGGGGCCCGAGGGCGCATCAGGCTGGCGGGTACCTCCCGCAGGGCCTTCCAGCAGGCGGCCATGGCGCTTGCGCCCGTGCAGAGCACCGCCGCGGCCACACAGAGCAGGCTCACCCCGGGATACTGGTGCAGCTCGATGTCCGGCACGGAGTACATAATCTGGTAGGCGGTGAAGATCATCTTGGGGAAGAGGGTATAGCCGATGGCAAGGCCCAGCAGGGAGCCGAAGAGGGCGGGCAGCACGCCGTAGCCCAGGTACTTCCGGGAGATCTGCCAGGGCCGGTAGCCCAGGGCCTTCAGGCAGCCGATCTGGGTGCGCTGATCCTCCACCATCCGGGTCATGGTGGTAAGGCACACCAGGGCCGCCACCAGGAAGAAGAGCATCGGGAAGACGCTGGCGAGGTTCCCCATCCGGTCGGCGTCCTGGCCGAAGCCGAGATAGCCGGGATTGGAGGAGCGATCCAGCACGTACCACTGGCAGCTCTCGATATCCGCCAGCTGCCGCCGGGCATCGGAGAGCTGGCGCTCATAGTCCGAGAGGGTGGCTTCCGCCTTGGCCTTGCCCTCCTCATACTGGGAAAGGCCGTCGGCGTAGTCCGCCTCGCCGCTCTGGAGCTTGCGCAGGGCCTCCGCCAGCTCCGCCCGGGCCCGGGCGGTCTCCGCCTCCAGGGTGGCGCGGCCGTCGGAGAGTTCCTGCAGGCCGTCCCGGTACTGCTGCCAGCCGTCGTCCAGCTGGGTGCGGGCGTCCCGGAGCTGGGCTTCGGAGGCGTCCAGGGTCTTCTTCGCGGCGGTGAGCCGGGCGTCGGCCTCGTCCAGCTGCCGCTTGGCCTCGGAAAGTTGGGCCGCGCCGGACTCGTACTGCCGCCAGCCGTCGTCCAGTTGGGCCCGGGCATCCCGGAGCCGGGCCACGCCGTCCCAGAGCTGGGACTGCTGCTCCCCCAGCGCCGCGCGCTGGGCTGCGATGGCATCCAGGGCCTGCTGGCGCAGATCCTCCAGCAGGCCGGGGTCGGCCTGGATCTCGTCCAGCCGGGCCTCGATCTCGTCCAGGGCCGCCAGGGCGGCGTCCTTGGCGTCGCCCTCCGGCAGCTGATCCACCAGCTCCCGCAGGGCGGGGAGCTGGGCCTGGGCCCAGGCGATGAGATCCTGCCGCTCCTCCTCCGTGGGGTGGAGGCCGGCGATGGCGGCGGCCGCCCGGGCCAGGAGATCGTCCATCTGCTGGAAGGCGTCCCGGATCCGGGTCTCCGCCGCCCCGTCGCCGGAGAGGAGGTCTTTCACCAGGCTGTCCGCGTCCGTCCCCAGGAGGGGGGCCAGGAGCCGGAGCTCCTCCGTCAGCTGGGCAGCGCCCTGGGCATAGTCCGCCTCGCCGCTCTCCAGCCGGGCCCGGGCGGCGGAGAGCTCCGCCAGGCCGTCCTCATACTGGGCAAGGCCGTCCTGATACTGGGCCAGGCCTTCCTCGTACTGCTGCTTGCCGTCCTGCCACTGGGTCAGGCCCTGGGCGTAGGCGGTCTCGTTTTCCTGAAGGGTCTTCAGCGCGTCCTGGAGCTGGGCCTCGGCGTCCGCCAGGCGCCGCTCCCCCTGGGCGCTCTCCTCCGCCAGCTGGCGGAGGCCGTCCCGGTACTGCTGCCAGCCCTCGTCCAGCTGACGCCGGGCGTCCTGGAGTTGGGCCCAGGCGTCCGCCAGCTCCGCTTCCGCTTGGGCCCGGGCTTCGTCCAGCTGGGCCTGGGCGTCGGCGAGCTTCCGGTTGGCCTCGTCCACGATCTGCTGGCGGCGCAGGGGGGCCCGGATCTCCGCCAGGGCCTCCAGGTCGTCCAGGGCGGAATCCACCAGGGCCTGGTACTCATCGGAGAAGGCCACCTCCGCCGCCGCGCCCCGCACCGTCAGGTAGGCGGCGGTGTAGTAATCCAGGGCGAAGGCGCTCTCCGGCAGGCACAGGAAGGCCGTGGCCTGGCCCGTGCCCAGGGTGGAGGTGCCCCGCTCCACGCTGATGTAGAAGGGGGACTGGACGACGCCCACCACGGTGAACTCCGTCCGGGCCAGGGCGTCGGCATAGCTGCCCTGGGTGTGGAGGCGCAGGGTGTCGCCGATGGCCACATCCATCTTGGTGAGCATCAGGCGGTCTACCACGCACTCGTCCTCCGCCTCCGGCAGGCGGCCGTCCAGCAGCGTCAGCCGGTTCAGCTCCCGGGGCAGGGAGTAGACCTTCACCACGGCGTCGCTGCCCTCGGCATCGGATTTGGCCGCGGCGGCGAAGGCGTCGATGAGGTAGACGCCCTCGGCCTGCTCCACGGCGGGCTCCGCCGCCATGGCGGCCACGTCCTCCTCCGTCAGGCCCAGGGTGGAGAGGATCTGCACGTCCATGAAGCGGGCCTCATCCATGTAGGTATCGATGGTGCGCTTCATGTCCGGCGCGGTGGCCCGCAGACCCGAGAGGAAGGCCACCGCCAGGGCCGTCAGGATAAAGAGGGAGAGAAAGCGGCTGATGCTGTGCCGCACCTCCCGGACGAAATCCTTCTCTAACGCACGCATGGAGAATGTGCTCCTTTCCGGACGCCGGGGAACCCGGCGGGGTTGGCCCCCATGGGGGCCGGGATGGCCCGCCCGTTGGGCGGGGCGGAAATGCCAAGGCCGCCTGCGCCTGAGCCCCCGGCTGCTCAGCCGGCCTCCGCCGGGCTTACCACTCGATCTCCGCCACCGGGGTGGGGTGGGGGTTCTGCTTCATCTCGGCCACGGTGCCGCTGCGGATGCGGATGACCCGGTCAGCCATGGGGGTGAGGGCGCTGTTGTGGGTGATGACGATGACGGTGACGCCCTTTTCCCGGCAGGTATCCTGCAAAAGCTGGAGGATCGTCCGGCCGGTCTGGTCGTCCAGGGCGCCGGTGGGCTCGTCGCAGAGGAGGAGCTTGGGGTTCTTGGCCAGGGCCCGGGCGATGGACACCCGCTGCTGCTCGCCGCCGGAGAGCTGGGCCGGGAAGTTGTTCATCCGCTCCGCCAGGCCCACGTCCCGCAGCACCTGGGCGGCGTCCAGAGGATCCGGGCAGATCTGGGCCGCCAGCTCCACGTTCTCCAGCGCCGTCAGGTTCTGGACGAGGTTATAGAACTGGAACACGAAGCCGATGTCCCGGCGGCGGTACTCGGTGAGCTGCCGGGCGTTGTAGCGGCTGACCTCGCTGCCGTCCACCAGGATGGTGCCCTGGGAGCAGGCGTCCATCCCGCCCAGCATGTTGAGCACCGTGGTCTTTCCGGCCCCGCTGGGGCCCACGATGACCACGAACTCCCCCTTCATAATTTCAAAGCTGATGTCGTCCACCGCTTTGATCTCCACCTCGCCGCTGCGGTAGATCTTCGATACGTCCTGAAAGGACACGAACGCTTCGCTCATTGTGCTTCTCCTTCCATCACCGCCGCGCAGCGCCCCACGAGACGGGCAAGCTCCCGGCTGTCCTCCGCTCCCAGGCCCGAGAGCAGCCGGTCAAAGTAGCCCCGGACGGTCTCATACTGCCCGCCGATCTGGGCAAGACCCGCCTCCGTGATGACCACCCGCACCTTCCGCCGGTCTTCCCGGGAGGGGGCCAGGGTCAGGAAGCCCTTGCGGCCCAGGGAGTTCAGGGCCGCCGTGATCCGGGGCCGGGAGAGCCGCAGGGCCTCCGCCACGGCGGAGGGGTAGACGGCCTCCTCCCGGTGCAGGGCCAGATATTGCAGCACCCGGGCCTCCCCCTGCAGCAGCGCCGCCAGGTCGCTGAAGGCCGGCAGCTGGTAGAGCTGCTCCAGCGCGGTCATAAGCCCCTCCCGCAGGGCGGTCTTCTCCTCCATGTCCGCGTTCTCCCCTTCCTCTTCCGGATAGTTCCCTCCGGTAATAGTTCATACTATGAATTTAATTATACGGCGGCGCTCTCCGGATTGCAAGAGGGGCAGGGCCATCATTTCCTACAAAAGTATATGTAAATAATTGTGCGATTTGTAGAATTTTCCGCTTGCATTCCCCGCTCCGGAGGACTATACTAAGGGCAGCAACGTGGAAAGGAGGTTCTTGTATGGACAAGTACATCGGTTTCGGCCACGATCTGGACGATCTCATCTTCGGTGAGAGCGACGTGAGACCCAGTGAGCGCTGAGCAAACGGAAGCCACGCAGCGATGCGTGGATTTTTTATACCCTTTCGCGCCCCGGCCCCGGCGCGAAGGGCTCTTCTCTCAGCATACCACAGCCCGGCATTCCGTGGCCGTTAAGGATTTTTCCTCCCGGCGATCCCGCTTCTCCGTTTTTTGGCGGGCCGCCCGGCGGCGGTCAGCCCAGCAGGGCGGTGATCTCTGGCAGCTCCAGCTCCTGCAGAGCCCAGGTGAGGCCATAGCCCAGCACCCGGCCCAACTCCCGCACCTGGCGGTCGATGTCCCGGGGCGTCACCGTCATGCCCCGCTCCTTCTCCCGCAGCAGGCTGGGCCCGGGGCGGAGCCCGGCCTCCTCCAGCAGATCCAGGGCCAGGGTCTGGGCGTCCACCACCGTGGGCACCCCCAGGGCGTAGACCGGGACGCCCAGGCTCTCCCGGTTCAGGGCTGCCCGATGGTTCCCCACCCCGGAGCCCGGCACGATGCCGCTGTCCGAGAGCTGGAGGGCGCTGCACACCCGCCCCGGCTTCCGGGCCGCCAGGGCATCCACCGCCACCACGCAGTCCGGCCGCAGCTCCCGCACCAGGGCGGAGACCGCCTCCGCCGACTCCACCCCCGTGTCCCCCAGCACCCCGGCGGCGAAGGCCGAGACCTGCCGGAAGCCGGAGAACTGCGACGGCAGGGCCGAGAGCAGGTGCCGGGTGACGAGAAGATTGCGCAGGGTCTCCGGCCCCACGGCGTCCGCCGTCATGGCGGCGTTGCCGAGACCCACCACCAAAACGGAGCCCTCCGGCGGCAGCAGCTCCCGCAGAAGCTGCCCCAGGGCCTCCACCGCCCGCTGGAAGTAGCCGTTCCGCCGCTGCCAGAAGCCGTCCAGCTCCAGCGTCACGTAGCAGCCCTCCGGCTTCCCCAGGGCCGCCGCCCCCCGCTCGTCCAGGATCTCCACCCGCGTCACGGTGTAGCCCTCCCGCCGCTCCGTCCTTGCCCGGACGCCGGGGAGCTCCGTGGTCTCCGCGGCGCTCTCCCGCCAGAGCTCCTGGGCCTCCAGGGCCAGATCCGTGCGCTTTCCCAGCATGGAAAGTCCCCCTTTCACCACAAAATCTAGTGGCTTTCCCCTAGCTTTTGCACCAGAAAGTACAATATGCAAAAATCGGAGAAAAATTTAAAAAAAGCCTTGCTTTTTCTGCAAAGTGCTGTTAAAATATCATTCTGCACGGTGGTTTTTTCATCCGCCGTGGATTTTGCCGAAGGAGGTGTTTGGTTTGCCGAATATCAAGTCTGCCAAGAAGCGCGTTCTGATCGCCGAGGCGAGAAACGCCCGCAACAAGGCTGAGAAGTCCGCACTGAAGACCGCCATCAAGAAGTTCGAGGGCGCTGCCGCAGAAGGCAATCGCACCGAGGCCGATGGCGCGTACAAGGTGGCTGTCAAGAAGGTCGATCAGGCTGTGGCGAAGGGCATTCTTCACAAGAATACCGCCGCTCACCGCAAGAGCGCCATGACTCTGAAGCTCAACCAGCTGGGCTGAGGCCCGCTTGCAGGGAAAGGACATCCGGAAGGATGTCCTTTTTTTGTTCCCGGCGGGGAAACCGGGAGCGCGGGACAGGAGCGCCGCCTAAGGCGGCGGGGAAAGGAGAACGGAATGAACATCCTCATCATGGACGGCCAGGGGGGCCGTCTCGGGAGCCTTCTCGTGGAGGAGGTGCGGCGGCGCTTCCCGGCGGCCCGGGTCTGGGCCGTGGGCACCAACGCCACGGCGGCCGCCGCCATGAAGAAGGCCGGGGCCCATCAGGCGGCCAGCGGCGAGAATCCCACCCTGGTGGCCTGCCGGAAGGCGGACATCATCGTGGGGCCCATCGGCATCGTCATCGCCGATGCCCTCTTCGGGGAGGTGACGCCCCGGATGGCGGCGGCGGTGGGCCAGGCGGACGCCACCCGGATCCTGATCCCGGTGAACCGCTGCGAGAACCTCGTGGCCGGGGTGCCGGATCTGAGCCTGGGCGTCCTGGCGGAGGACGTGCTGCGAAAGCTGGAGGGCCTCTGCCGGGAGCCCTTCTGAGAAGGAACGCGAAAACGGCGCCCCACGGGGCGCCGTTTCGCTGCTTCGGGGTCAGTCCTCCGCCCGGGGCGGGGCCTGGAAGCGCCGCTTCCAGCGGCCGGTGACATAGTACCACACGGAGAGCCCGCAGCCCAGCACCCAGCCGATGCCGTAGCCCCAGAACATCACATGGGGCCCGAAGCGATCCGCCAGCAGGTAGACCGCCGGGACGCGGAGCAGGATCAGGGACGCCGCCACATTCACCATGGGGAAGACGCTGTCCCCCGCCCCCCGCATGGCGGCGTTGAGGACGAAGAGGGTGGCGAAGAGCACGTAGGGCGGCATGACGCAGCGGATGTAGTCCGCCCCGGCGGCGATCACCGGCGCGTCGGGGGTGAAGAAGCCCAGGAAGACCTCCGCAAAGGCGCAGAGCACCACGGCGGTGAAGACCGTCCAGGCGTCGGCGGCCAGCACCGCCGCACGCACGCCCTGCCGGGCCCGGTCTTCCCGGCCCGCGCCCATGTTCTGGCCCACGAAGGCCGTGACCCCCGCCGCCAGGCTCTGGGTGGGCAGGAAGGCCAGGGAGTCCAGCTTGTTGCCCACGTTGAGTCCCGCCGTGAAGGCCTTGCCGAAGGAGTTCACCTTGGAGAGGATCACCATGGTGCCGAGAGACACCATGGACATCTGCAGCCCCGCCGGCAGGCCGATGCGGACGATCTCCCGGAAGAGGCCCTTGTCCAGCCTGCCCCGGAAGGGGCGGATCCGCAGCTCCGGGAAGCGGCGGTTGATGTAGAAGAGACCGAAGAGCCAGGAGAAGGCCTGGGAGATGACGGTGCCGAGGGCCACGCCCAGCACCCCCAGGGGGATCACCAGCACCAGCAGGAGATCCAGCACGATGTTGAGCCCCGCGGCGATGGAGAGGAAGAGCAGGGTCGTGCGGCTGTTGCCGAGACCGTTGAGGATACCGGCGTTGAAGTTGTAGCCCACGGAGCCGATGAGCCCGCCGCAGACCACGAGAAGGTAGGTGAGGGCCTCGTCCATGGCGGCCTCGTCCACCCGCAGGATGTGGAGCAAGGGCTTGGCCACCAGCATGGCCGCGGCGGTCATGGGCACGATGAGCCGCAGGAAGGCGGCGTAAATGGTGTCCACCGCGTCATGGACGCGCTCCATCTGCCCGGCGCCGTAGAACTGGGCGATGACCACCGTTCCGCCGGTGGAGAGGCCCATGAAGAGGGACGAGAAGAAAAAGATCACCGGAAAGCCGGTGCCCACGGCGGCCAGGGCCGCGTCGCTGACGTAGTTGCCCACCACCCAGCTGTCCACCATGTTGTAGAGCTGCTGGAGGAAGTTCCCCGCCAGAAGCGGCAGGGTGAAAAGCAGGATCTGCCGCGGGGGGCTTCCCACCGTCATATCCCGCATCCCGCCATGCTGCGGCCGCGCCATGGCCACGCCTCCTTCCATCCCCCGCCCTCCGCGGGGGTTCCTTCGTTCCCCTCTACTTTACTCCCTTCCCAGGCACTTGGCAAGCAGGAAATCGCCCCCGTCCGCAGGCGCTTCCGCTCTTTGCGCCGGGGCGGGCGTCCCCGCCGCCCTGCTGATGGCCGGTTGAGCAGCCGGAGGGCAGGGCATCCCGGCCCCCCATTCTCCATTCTCAATTTTCCATTTCCAATTCCTCCAACCTGCCCAAATTCCCCCCTGCCAAGCCCTGCCATCTTCTTCGCCTCCGCCATTGACGGCGGCTCGAAACCGGGCTAGAATAAAGAAACCGTAAAGAAATCCGCAATTTCACCGGAAGGGAGGCCGCCCCATGCCAAAAACCATCCTGTCCCGGCGGACGAAGGGCATCCTCTGCATCCTGCTGGCGGCCCTGGGCTTCTCCGCCATGTCCGCCTGCGTGCGCCTGGCGGGGGATGGCCTGCCCACCATCCAGAAGGCCTTCTTCCGGAACTTCGTGGCCCTGCTGGCGGCCCTCTTCCTGCTGCGGCGGAAGGGGATCTCCTGGAAGCCCGCCCGCAAGAGCCTCCCGGCCCTCCTGGGCCGCTCGGTCTTCGGCACGCTGGGCCTCCTCCTCAATTTCTACGCCATCGACCACCTGGCCCTGGCGGATGCCAACATGCTCAACAAGCTCTCGCCCTTCTTCGCCATCCTCTTCTCCGCCTGGCTGCTGCGGGAGAAGCCCAACGCCGTGCAGGTGGGCGCGGTGTGCGTGGCCTTCCTGGGGAGCCTCTGCATCATGAAGCCGGGCTTCCAGAATACCCCCCTCCTCCCGGCTCTCGCGGGCTTTTTCGGCGGGATGGGCGCCGGCATCGCCTACACCTTCGTCCGGAAGCTGGGGGCCATCGGGGAGGACAGCCACCGCATCGTCCTCTTCTTCTCCGCCTTCTCCTGCGCCGTGTGCCTGCCGGGGATGCTCTTTTCCCACGCCCCCATGAGCCCGAAGCAGCTGGGCTTTCTGATGCTGGCGGGCCTCTGCGGCTGCATCGCCCAGTTCGGCATCACCCGGGCCTACCTCTACGCCCCCGCCAAGGAGCTCTCGGTCTACGACTACACCCAGGTGATCTTCGCCGCCCTCTGGGGCTTCCTGCTCTTCGGCCAGGTGCCGGACGCCCTCAGCGTCCTGGGCTACCTCCTGGTCTGCGGCGCGGGCGTCGGCATGTTCCTCTACCACAAGTATAAGGACAAGGCCGTCCCCCAGCCCACGAAATAACGAACCGCCCCTGACGAGATCGTCAGGGGCGGTTTTCTTCCCTTCTAGTCCTCCGCCGTCATGAAGCCGCCGGAGAGCCAGTTTGCGAGGTCGCGGGGCGTGGCCGGGCCCGGGGAGGTCTCGAACTTCGTCCGCCGGGGCACCAGGCGCCCGGCGTCGGGACTCTCGGCCCAGCGCACCCGCTGCAGCACCGGCTCCCGGCATTCCGAGAGCGGCTCCGCCCCCTCCGGCAGGGGCCGGTGCTGGAGGAGGATGGTCACATACCGGTTATCCGACGTCCAGCGGCCGAAGTTGGTGGTGGGGCTCCGCCAATCCCAGAGGAAGCCTCCGTCCCGCAGGGCCTTCCGCCGCCGGAGATAGCCGTTCCCGATGTCCTGGGTGCAGCGCATCAGCCAGATGACGTGGTACCCCGCCCGCTGGAAGTGCTCGCACACGTCGAAGAAGCTCCGCTCCATCAACAGCCCGTCCTGCAGCATCATGGCGAAGTGCTTCTCCTGGACGAAGGCGATCTCCGTCTTCTCCCCCACCGTCACCGGCACGTCCCGGCACTCCGGCGGCACCAGGGACTGCCACTGCCGCCGCCACTCCTCCGGGGAGGACTGGGCCGGCACCGCCCGCTCCTTCCGTCTCCCAAACATCGCTCTGCCCTCCGCTTCCCCGCCTGCGCGGTGATATCATTCCAGTTTCCATTCTACCGGAAGCGCCCGGCCCTGGCAAGGGGAAAAATTCCCCGCCGGAAAATTTCCCCCGCCCCCTTGACAATCCGCCCCGTCTATGGCAGTATTAACTGTACTAGTACGGCTAATACAGCAAATGCAAGGAGGCCCCCTATGGCATCGAACCTTCTCCTGATCTGCGGCGCGGCCATCGCGGCGCTCATCGCCGCCATCGTCCTCATCGCCGTGAACAGCCGCCGCTGAACCCCCATCCGAAAGGAGTGATCCCCGTGCTTACCCTCAACTACCGGGACAGCCGCCCCATCTACGAGCAGATCAAGGATGGCCTGCGGCGCATGGTGGTCTCCGGGGCCCTGGCGCCGGACGAGAAGCTGCCCTCCGTCCG
>CAKTSC010000015.1 GCA_934597465.1 uncultured Dysosmobacter sp. | reverse complement strand
CCCCAAATTCACCTGAAAAATTTTTAGGAGGATACTTACTATGGTTGGCGAGAAAGTCGTTCTGAGAACCCGTATGTCTGCTGGCGATGCTCATTATGCTGGTGAGCTGGTCGAGGGCGCTCACATCGTGACCGCTTGGGGCGATGTCGGCACTGAGCTGGCTATCCGTCTGTTCGGCGATGAGTCCCTGTTCCTGGGCTATTCCGAGGTTCGTTACACCCATCCCGTTTACTCCGGCGACTTCATGGAGTATTCTGGTTGGATCGAGAAGGTGGGCAACACCTCTCTGACCTGCCACTTCGAGGCTCACAAGGTCATCGAGCTCGCCCGCGGCGAGAAGGACGGCCTGGCTGATTCTGCCGCTAACGTTCTGCCCGAGCCCATCCTCTGCGCTTATGGCACCGGCACCCTGGTCGTGAAGAAGCCCTATCAGCGCGTTGAGTTCGCCGATCCCAAGTTCCAGAATCATTGATCGTTTGATCGCCTCATCCTTGCTTCCCGTAAGCAATAGGTGAACAGGAAAGCTGCTCGATTGTCTTGGGATGATCGAGCAGCTTTTTTCTGAAAGACCCGGCCCTTCCCGGAAGGGGGCCGGGAGACACGACTTTTTTACCCTCCCCGTCATGCCGGGCCCCGCGCTCTGCCATGAGACCGCGCGGGCCGCGGGGAAGGCTCCCGCCATGGCGTCCAACCCCAAAAGATATTGAAAAGAGACACAGAAAGGTGAGCGATTTATGAAGAGACCTCTCGAAGGCATCCGTGTCCTGGACTTGACCCAGGCTTACAGCGGCCCGTTCTGCACCATGAACCTGGCGGACCACGGCGCCGAAGTCATCAAGATCGAAGTGCCCAACCTGGGTGACCAGACCCGTACCTGGGGCCCCATCTACAAAGGCTGCAGCGGCTACTATTCCTATGTCAACCGCAACAAGAAGGGCATGACCCTGAACCTCAAGAGCGAGGAAGGCAAGAAGATCTTCACCGAGCTGCTGAAGACCGCCGACGTCGTCTGCGAGAACTACAAGGTGGGCGTGCTCACCAAGCTGGGCTTCCCCTATGAGAAGATGCAGGAGATCAACCCCCGCATCATCTACGGCTCCATCAGCGGCTTCGGCCTGGAGGGCCCCCTGGCTCCCCGCCCCGCCTATGACATCGTGGCCCAGGCTATGTCCGGCATGATGACCATCACCGGCTTCCCCGATGGCCCCGCCTGCAAGATCGGCCCCTCCATCGGCGATAACTTCACCGGTGCTCACCTCTGCATGGGCGTCCTGATGGCTCTCTATGAGCGCGAGAAGACCGGTGTCGGCCGCCGCGTGGATGTCGCCATGATGGACACCCTCTTCGGCGTGCTGGAGAACGCTGTCATGGACTACACCGTCCTGGACAAGATTCCTTTCCGCAACGGCAACGCCGACCCCGCCATCACTCCCTTCGACGCTTTCCGCGCCAAGGACGGCGACTTCGTCATGGGCTGCGGCACCGACAAGATGTACGCTGACCTCTGCCGCGTCATGGGCCGTGAGGATCTCATCACCAACCCCCTCTACATCACCAATGACGACCGCTGCAAGAACTACGGCAAGGGCCTGAAGGCTGACATCGAGGCCTGGACTACCACCAAGACCATCGACGAGATCGAGGAGATCATTGTCGGCCTGAAGATCCCCTTCGGCCGCATCCTGAACGTGGCCGAGGCCGCGGAGCATCCCCAGATCGCCGCCCGCAACATGATCTGGAAGGTCTACCAGCCCGAGATGGGCAAGGAGATCCGGATGCCCGGCAACCCCATCAAGATCCACGGCGAGGATGACAACATCCAGCACTGCGCTCCCACCCTGGGCGGCGACAACGAGGCCATCCTGGGCACTCTGGGCTACACCCCCGAGCAGGTGGCTCAGCTCCGCGAGGAAGGCGTCATCTGATCCCCTCTCAAAACCGCAAACCGAAAGGACGCCCGCAAGGGCGTCCTTTTTTCGCGGCGCGAAGCCCGGCGTCCTGGCGGGGTGCCGGATTTCCGCCCTTGCGGCGGCCTCCGGCCTGTGGTATACTGGGTGCCAGACAGAGAGAAAGAGAGGGGAGACCCATGGATCAGCAGCAGCGGAAAAAGCTCCTGGGTATTGCCAGCGGCGAGCTGGTGTTTGCGGCCGGTATCTTCCTGGCAGTGGCCTTCGCGGGCAAGACCCGGGGCGACTGGCAGCTGGGCGCGGCCATCGCCTGCCTGGTGCTTGCCGGTATCTTCCAGGTGGTGAAGCGCTTCGGCGGCAATGGCCCGCAGCAGCCCGCCCCCGGCCAGGGAAAGGGCAAAAAGAGCGGCAAGAAACGGAAGAAACGCTGAGAAACGGGCGGCATCCCACCGGGATGCCGCCCTTCGCCTTACTCCGTTTTCTCCCCGGGGGAGAGTTCCCGGTAAAAGCCGAAGGCCTCCTCAAACTTCCCCTGGCTGTAAGCCGTGATGTCCGCCACATAGGCGTCATAGGCCGCCAGCAGCCGCCGGGCCTCCGGCGTCAGCACCGCGCCGCCGCCGCCCTTTCCCCCGATACTGGAGGAGAGCAGCTTGCAGCCGAAGACCCCCTCCGCCGTCCGGATGATCCGCCAGGCCTTGGAGTATGCCATCTCCATGGACGCCGCGGCGGAGCGCAGGGAGGAATGCTCCTCCACCCGGTGCAGCAGGGTGGCGATGCCGGGCCCGAAGCAGCGGGTGCGGTCGTCCGTATAGAGCCGGACGGTGAGCTTCAGCTGTAATTCCTTCCCCATGCGCAGTCCTCCCAAAGTGATTCTGCAGCCATGATACCACCTTTTCCGCCCTCCGTCAAACCCTTTCCCTTGCAAAGCCCCGCCGGGACTGGTAGAATAAAGGCGAGCACGGCCGGGGGCCCGGAAAGGATGCCCTAGCACCCCGGCAGCCCCCGCGCGGCGTCCTGATTCATTCAAAAAAAGGAGACTGCCTATGGAAATCCCGAAAGTCCGCCTGGGAAGGACGGAGCTCTACGTCACCAAGACCTCCTTCGGCGCGCTGCCGGTGCAGCGCATCGGCCACGAGGCCGCCCGCAAGCTCCTGCGCCGGGCCTATGAGAGCGGCATCAACTACTTCGACACCGCCAACATGTATACCGACAGCGAGGAGAAGCTCGGCGAGGCCCTCCACGATGTCCGCCACCACATCGTCATCTCCACCAAGAGCGGCGGCCAGGACAAAGAGACCGTCCGCAAACACATCGAGCTGAGCCTCCGCCGCCTGCAGACGGACTACATCGACCTCTTCCAGTTCCATAACCCCGCCCAGCTCCCGGATCCCGACGACCCCGACGGCCCCTTCGCCGCCGCTCTCGAGGCCAAGGAGAAGGGCTACATCCGCCACATCGGCATCACCAACCACCGCCTGGGGGTGGCCCAGGCCGCCATCGATTCCGGGAACTTCGAGACACTCCAGTTCCCCTTCTGCTACCTCTGCACCGAGAAGGATCTGGCCCTCCTCCGCTCCTGCGAGGAGGCGGACATGGGCTTCATCGCCATGAAGGGCCTCTCCGGCGGCATGCTCTCCAACGCCGCCGCCTGCTACGCCTTCATGCAGCAGCACCCCAGCGTCGTCCCCATCTGGGGCATCCAGCACGAGTGGGAGCTGGATCAGTGGCTGAAGCTGACGGAGGGCAATCAGCAGATGACCCCGGAGCTCTCCGCCGTCATCGAGAAGGATCGCAGGGAGCTGGCCCACAACTTCTGCCGCAGCTGCGGCTACTGTCTGCCCTGCGCCGCCGGCATCAACATCCCCCAGGCCGCCCGCATGGCCATGCTGCTGCGCCGCTCCCCCTACCGCCCCTACATGACGGAGCAGTGGTACGCCGAGATGCACAAGATCGAGGGCTGCCTCCACTGTGACGCCTGCAAGAGCCGCTGTCCCTACGGCCTGGATACCCCCGCCCTCCTCCAGGAGATGCTGAAGGACTACGACGCCTTCTACGCCCTCCACCATAACGACTGACCTGCGCGGAAGGCGCGGATCACGCCCCACCGGGCTCAGGAAGGGCCCGGCGGAGAGCTGTCCGCCCCCACACCCCGCCCCGGAGCCGCCAAATTCCGCCGCAACCGGCAATAGTTGCGCCGGGTTGGTGGATTCCGGGGCGTTTTCCCGCTATGCTGAGGCCATCAAAGCCACGAAAGGAGCAAGATACGATGACTTACGGAGAGCGCATCCGCCGGGGGCGGGAGGCCAAAGCCCTCACCCAGGAGGAGCTGGCGGAGGCCCTGGGCGTCAGCCGCCAGGCCGTCAGCAAGTGGGAGGGGGATCTCTCCCGCCCGGCCGCCGGGAAGCTGGCCCTCCTCTCAGAGACCCTGGACATCCCCTGGGACGCCTGGCAGGCCATGGACGCCGAGGAGGCGGCGGCCCAGGCCGCCGCCCGGGAAACGGAGGGAGAGCGCCGCGCCCGGAAATGGCGGCGGGGCTTCGCCGCCCTGGCGGCCCTCCTCGGACTCTCTCTCCTGATAAACGTCCTCCTCTGGGCGAAGCTCCACCCGGCGGAGGACGGCCCGGCAGGGGAGACCTCCCCCATCGCCGCCTTCCCGGAGACCCTGACCGTCCGGGTCAGCCGGGATTACCGCTTCGGGGACGAGACGCCGGAGGAGGATCCCAGGAACCCCTGGCAGATCCCCTTCCTGAAAGATGACCTGGCCCTTCAGGAGCACGAGCTCCTCGCGGCCTACTTCGAGGACATCAACGCCCTCGGCCAGCACTTCCTCTCCGTAGTAAAGGCCAACCCCCGGCAGGAGCAGGACTTCACCCTCTGGAACATCTACGTCATCTGGGCCACTGCGGACGAAAGGGGAGACCTGGACTACCGGATCCTCTACCAAGCCGCCTGCGACATCAGCACCCCCAGTCAGGTCTCCTGGCAGCGCTTTGAGAACGTCCTGGGCCACAGCGGCTTCCGCCTGAACGTCCCCCTGGGCGCGGGCGGCACCGCCAACGACTACCTCGTCCTGGGGGAGGACGGCGTGCCGAAAGTGCTGGCCTCTCTGGGCAGCAGCGGCGGCGGTGTCACGGAGTACGACGTGGACGAGGATGGGGAGCACGAGATCGTCTGCCCCGGCGGCATCGGCGTCTGGACGGTCTACGACACGGTGGAAGGCCAGGACTGGGCGGATATCTACGAGATCCGTTCCGAGACCTGCGGCGTCTCCACCCTGTACTTCTCCCCGGAGAAGGGCGGCTTCTTTGTGGCGGATGTCAACCCTGAGACCGGGGAGGAGGGGGCCGTCCTGGTGCGCTACCAGCTTCAGGACGGGGCCTTCCTCCGCCGGGAGCCCACCGGCATCACCCAGGCCGACTACCCCGACGCCGCCGGGACGAAGCTCCATTTTGACCTGGATTACTTCTCCGATTCCCTGGATCCGGACACGGTACTGACCACGGAGGGCGGCCTCCGCCTGACGCCCCGCCAGCAGGCTTACCTGGCCCTCCAGCAGCTCTATGAATTCACCGGCGTGAAGCTGGAGGAGGTCTACTGCGCCGTCAGCGGGGCAGGGGAGACCTGCTTCTCCCTCTGGGAGGACGGCTTCACCGACCGCTGCTTCTACTCCGCCGACATGCCAGAAGCCTACGGCGGCAGCGGCATCCCCAGCGTGACCTTCACCTGGCAGGAGCAGGGGGCCGACTGGTCGCCCCTCTCCCTTGAAACGCTGGCGGAAGCCCGCTACCTCCCGTCGGAGCCCGCCGACGCCCTGTGGGACGCCTACCTCCGCCTCCCCCTGATGCGCTCCGGCAGCCTGGGCTTGGCCAACGCCCGGGCCGACCGGCTCTGGCTCAGCGACGGCAGCCTCTACACCGCCGACTTCTTCGAAACGGCCTTCGGCCCCGCCCTGACCCGCCTGACGGGGCCCTACCCCGACAGGGAAGTGAACCATTGACCCTTCCGCTCCCTCCGGCTTTGAAATCTGACCGACAGGAGATCCCCCATGAAACGCATCCTACCCCTTCTTCTCGCTCTGACCCTGACCTTGCTGACCGCCTGCGGCAGCGCCCCGCCCGCCCCCTCCGGCAGCTCTGCGGGCAGCCTCGCCCCCGGCGCGGCCTCCTCCGCTTCGGCCCCCGCCCCCATCCCGGATGGCAGCTACACCGACGACATGGGCTCCTCCCTGACCCTCCGCACCCAGCCGGACGGCACGTACCTCGTGGACTTCGGCATCTACAAGCTCTGCTGGGTAGAGGACGCCCTCGGCGCCTGGGAGGCCGGCATCCTCCACTTTGAGGGCACGGACGACAGCGGCCAGCCCCTCTCCGCCAACGTAACGGCGGGGGAAGACGGCCTCCTCCTGACGCTGGAGACCTCCGCCCACCCGGACTGCCCTCCCGGAACGGAGTTCCTCTTCCACCCGGCGGAGGACTGAGACAAAAAGCGGCGGCATCCCGCAGGGATGCCGCCGCTTCCATCACTTTTCCACCAGCGCGCGGAACACCGCGTCCCGGCCAAACTTCCCCTCCCCGAAACCGGGGATCTCCTTGCAGGCCTTGCAGAAGCTGACGCTGCACTCCGTCAGGATGCCGCTGAGCTCCCCGTCGGAGTAGGGGCAGCTCCCGGTGACGATCAGCGTCGCAAGACTGTGGGTCACTAGCCACATATCCCGGAAGTAGCGGTCAGCCGTCCCGGCGTCCATCCGGTAGATGCGGCAGAGGGACTCCCGCAGCCAGGCCTGGGACTGCCGCATGGCCTCCATGGCGCCCCCCTGGGCGGAGGGGCTCAGAAACAGCAGCCGGTAGAGCTGGGGTTCCTCCCGGGCAAAACGCAGATACTGCTGCCCGAAGCCCAGGAAGGGGATCTCCTGCCGCAGTCCCTCCTCCGCGTAGCGGCGGTAAACGTCCCCCGCCGCCTGCCGGACGTCCCGCTTCAGCTCCTCCATGCTGCGGTAGTAGGTGAAGATGGGCCGGGTGGAGACCCCCAGCTCCGCCGCCACGTCCCGGGCGGTGACATCCCCCTTCACCCGCGCCACCCGCAGCGCGGCGTCCACGATCTCGCTCTTCTGAAATTTCACCTTCGGTGCCATTTCGCTTCCGCTCCCTTCCAGCCATGTTGCGCAACACCTGTCATTATAACCCGCTCGCCGCCGCCTGTCAACTCCCGCCGCCCAGGAAAAAGCCCCGGGGGAGAGCTGCGCTCTCCCCCGGGGCCGGGGTTTCCTCCTTTACCGGGGTCTTACAGGCTGTTGGCCTCGTCCACCACCCGGCGGATGGCCTCGGCGGCGTCGGCGGGCAGCTTGTTGAAGCCGCCCTCGGCGGTCTCCAGACCCTCCACGTAGTTCAGGCGATCCTGCATCCGGGCCTTCAGGTGGGCAACATACTCCTTGTCGCTGAGGTCGGGCACAAAGCCCTCCCACTCGCAGATCTCGATGTCGGAGAAGGGCCCCCAGGGCTTGAACTCCGCCCGGCCCTCCACCACGGCCTCCAGGATGCCCAGGGTATCCTCCTTCTGCACCTTCTTGCCCATGAAATCGCCGGTGTTGATGATGTAGCAGGCCACATCCTTCTCTGCCACCAGCTTCTTGAACTTCTCATAGTCGTTCACGAGGGGGTAGGTGCGGAAGGGGTTGGCGTAGGGCTCCACCACCAGGGCGTTGGGATCCACGCCCTCCTTCAGCCGCTCGGCGGAGGAGCGCTTGGTGGCCAGGGTCGCGCCCATGACGGAAGCCAGGGACGCTCCCTTCAGCCGCACGATGGGCGGGATGGTGGGATCCTTCATGATCCAGAAGATGGCGTTGACGGGGGCGTCGATCTTGTCCACCCGGTTGGGGCTCCAGAGCTTCGACTTGATAGCCCGGCCGTTGCCGTTGCGCACATCCTCGGTGACGCAGACGATCTTGCCGTTGGCATCCAGGGTGGCGGAGCAGTTCTGCACCGTCAGCAGGTACTTGTTGTCCGGGGAGTCCACGGGGTAGTCCGCGGTCTTATCGAAGTAGGTGGGCTCCAGGGCGATGGACGCGCAGGTATCGGAGTTGATGATGAAGGCGTCGTCATGCAGCACCTTAATGGCGGGGTACTTCCCGCCGTGCTTGGCGTGGGTCAGGGTAGACTTGCCGGAGCCGGAGAGGCCGAACACGGCGGAGACGAACTTGTGCCCGTCCGCCAGGGTATACTCCTTCTGCCCGCCGTGGCAGGAAGCGTAGCCGTTGCGGTTGGCGATGGCCCAGGCCAGAGTCAGCGTGCCCTTCTTGTGCTCGCCGAAGTAGCGCATACCCAGGATCGCCGCGCAGTTGGTCTCAGTGTTGAAGTAGCACAGGCACTTGGGGTCGCAGATGTCCTCCTTGCCCGGGGCCCCCGTCCACTGGGGATCGGAGAAGATGTAGATGTCCGGCTCGTTGCCGTTCCCCACAGGCTGGGAATCCTTATACATTTTCACATACTCGGGGGACATGTACTGGAAGTTCAGCATCCAGTTGTAGAGCAGGTTCTCCTCGCCCTCGGGGATGAGCAGGTGGGCCTTCACCATGAACTCCGGATCCAGGCCGATGAAGACCTGGGCATGGTACATGGTCTTCCAGCGGCTGTCATACACCGCGTCCATCACGATCTTGTCGAGCGCGGCGGTGTCCACGCCGGGCTTCCCGGCGATGCGCCGGGCGGCGGCATAGCGGCCGGTGATGGAGCCGTCGTTGAAGAGCAGCACCTTGGCATCGGCGTCCAGGCCGAACTCCTCGCCCCGGTAGACGGGCATGTCCGTGACCACGGTGCCCGGGGAGTTCTTGGCCAGCTCATAGGCCTCCCGGAGGGAGTTGATCTTGATGACGTTGTTGCCGTAGAAGGGCGCCTCAATGATGGAGCGGGTCTTGGCGAACCCCACCTTGCCGGGGCCGATCTCGCTGCGGGAGTAGTAAGCCTTTGTAGACATTTTGCAAACCTCCTGTCAAATAGTAAGCGTGTAGTAGATCGGGAAGGGATACAACGGGTGTGAAAGAATTAACACACCAGATTTTTTCTTCATTATAATCGTTTGCCTGACAAAAAACAAGATACAAACCAAAGGAAACCGTAGAATTTCTCCCGCCGCCCCCAGACGGCGGGATCCCGCAGGGCAAGGCTCCCCTGTGCAAAGGGAGCAGTCGCCCAAAGGACGGCTGAGGGATCGCCCGCCGCCTTCCAGGCAGCGGAACCCAGCCGGGGCCGATGGTTCCTATCGCCCCACCGGCATAGCCCTAGCAACTCCGTAGGCCGGAATGACCACACCCCGCCGCCCGCAGGCACTTCTGTAACCGTGTAGGGGGCGGGCTCCGTCCCGCCCCGCCGCCAGACTGCCGCAAAAACCGACTTTGTTGGTTCCCGCAAACCTCCAACACCGCGTAGGGGCGAACCTACGTGTTCTCCCGCCCCCGTCCCCCGCAGGGCAAGGCTTCCTTGTGCAAAGGGGGAGCGAGCCGAGCGCTGCCGGGGGCAAAGACAGCGAGGCCAGCGAGTGGCAGCGGTCAAAATTCTGCGAGCGGTCAGCGAACAAAGAATTTTGGGCACTGCAACAGGAGCTGCCGCCCAAAGGGCGGCTGAGGGATTGCCGGCACGCACTTTGATGGCCGACCATTTCTTCCGTCCCTGCACTCCCTCCGTAGGGCCCAATGCCCCGGCCCATTGCCGGAACGATCAAGAATGCCTCCGTAGGGCGGGGGCAGACGCCCAGGCCGCAGATCTTCGCCTTAGCTCCGCTTCCCCAGCGCCTCCGTCAGCGCGGCAAACTGCGCCAGTCCCAGCGCCTCCCCCCGCACCGCGGCGGGCAGCCCGCACTCCGCGATGGCCGCCTGGATGTCCTCCTTGCGGGATCCCGGCAGGGCAGAGGCCAGACTGTTGCTGAGGGTCTTCCGCCGCAGCAGGAAGGCCCCCTTCAGCACCCTCTGGAAGAGCGCCTCATCGGAAACCGCCACCGCCGGCCGCTCCCGCCGGACGCAGCGCAGTACCGTGGAAGTCACCTTGGGCCGGGGCAGGAAGCACTCCGGCTCCACATCGAAGAGCAGTTCCGTCTCCATCCGGTACTGCAGCTGCAGCGGGAAGGCTCCGATCTCCGGGCTCCCCTGGGGGGCGGTCAGGCGCTGGGCCGCCTCCTTCTGGATCAGCACCGTCAGCGCCGTGAGGCTGGGGATCCCCACAAGCTTCGTCAGCACCGGCGTCGTGATGTTGTAGGGCAGGTTGGCGCAGACCATGGGCGTGAGCCCCCGGAACTTCTCCCGGATCAGCCCCTCCAGATCCAGCCGCAGGGCATCCCCCGGCACGATCTCCACGTTGGGCAGATCTCCCACCGTCTCCGCCAGCACCGGTAGCAGCGCCCGGTCAAGCTCCACGGAGACCACCTTCCCGGCCCGCTTGGCAAGCTCCGCCGTCAGCGGCCCGATGCCCGGCCCGATCTCCAGCACACCGCAGCCCTCGTCCGCCCCGGATGCCTCCGCGATGGCGGCGGGGATGCTGGGGTCGATGAGGAAGTTCTGCCCCATGGAGCGGGAGAAGTGGAAGCCGTGCCGCTCCAAAAGCCCCCGGATCACGATCTCATTACAAAGTTCCATCCCGATTCCTCCCGCCGGGGCCCCCTCCCGGAAAACCCCTGAAATCACCGCCGCGCCGGTTCTGCAAGCTCAGTATAGCAGATTTCCCGCCGGTTGAAAACCCCAAAAGCACCGGGATTCTTCCCCTGCCCGTCTCCCATTCCCGGCATCCCCCACAAAACCCCCGGAAAAGCCGCCCGTCCGGCAGCTCCCGGACGGCCCCGCGTCCCCGGACGGGAAGCCGGGAAGAGGCCGCCCCCTCCGGGGCGGCCTCTTCCCGTACCAAGAAAAAAGCCGGGCCGGCGCCTTTAGGCGCTGGCCCGGTTTCCCTCGCGGAAGGCTTCGCCCTCCGCGAAACTCAGTTCAGGATATAGACCGTGCAGTTCCTTCTCCCGAAGTTGATGCATTCGGCGTAGCTGTCCATGTAGAGATCCAACTTGTTGTCGCCCCGCATGCCGGTGTCCTCCGCCTTGGCCATGCCGTAGACGTAGCTGCCCTTTTCGGTGACGATGAACATCCGGGTGCCCAGGGGGATATAGCGCTTATCCACGGCCACGGTGCCCCGGTGGACGGTGGTTCCGGTGGCGGTGCGGGTGCCCACGCCGTCGTACCCGGCGGTGTAGGCGGTGCATTTCATGGTGCGGGCCTGGCTGAACTTCATGGTGGCGCCGGAGGCGAAGGTCAGCACGCCGCTGCCGTCGTCGCTGCGGCTGACGTTCACCAGCTTGTCGCTGGGATCCACGGAGGAGACGGAGGTGCCGTAGCGGATGATCTCGGTGACGGCGGTGCTCTCCACCTGCTCCACCCACTGGCGGGAGATCTCGCTGCCGCCGGACCAGACCACCTCATAGATGTCGGTGGCGATGCCGTTGGAGCCCGCCTGCACCACTTCCTCCTGCCCCTGCATCAGGTCGGCGGTGGGGATGCGCTGGGTCTCGTAGAGGACGGAGTGGGTCTTGGCCTCGTAGTAGGTGAGGTCGGAGCCCACGGTCAGGGTGACGCGGCTCACGCCCACGTCCACCAGCACGGCGTCCAGGGGCCCGGGCACGATGTCAAACCGGGCCAGCAGCTCCGAGACGGTCTCCCCCTGGGCGGTGGTGCCCAGGATGGTGTTGCCGTACTGGATGCGCACGGGCCGCCCGGCCTTCAGGTTCAGCTCATAGCCGCCCGCGGCGCTGCCCACGTAGACCATCTGGGAGGAGAGATCCGGCGCCTGGGTGGTCTCGTCCAGCAGCACGGCCTCGTCGCTGGCGCCGGTGAGGATGTAGAGGGCGTCGGCATGGGCCATGGCAAAGGTTCCGGCACAGAGGGCGCAGGCCAGGGTCAAAGCGGCAAAGGAGCGCCGCCGGGATCGTTGGTTCAGCTTCATGAAAGGTACACCTCCGGGGGTCAGGATATCCTGATTCTGCCTGTTTTCTTTCCATTCTATACCGGCGGGATCGGGAAAATGTCAGTTTGTAACTTTTGTTACTTTCTTGAAAACAGGGCTTATTATACACGCAAACCCCACTCTTGTCAAGTTTTTGCGCCATTCCTGGCGTTATGTCTCCCACAATCCCCCCGAAACGCCCTGCTGCGAAAGCCAATATGTGGAAATCAAGCTGGAAACGGTAACAAAAGAATAACAAAAAAGAACACTCTGTTACCGCCCGGCTGAGCAACCGAAGGCGCCGGGGATGCCCGGCGGCGATCCACCCCTATTTAGCCTCCGGCTAAGAGCCGCCGCTACGCGTCGGTTGCCTCCGGCACACGCCTGCGGGCGTAGTCTTTTTGGTGAGCCCAAAAAGAAAACGGCGGTGGAGCCGTCAAAAAAAAACGCTTTATCGCCGTGCGGTCAGGCGCTCCGCGCCCTCCCACCCGGCGGGACGCGAGTTGTAACTGTTCTGCTCAGTCGCCCCACCCCCTACGTAACCACGGGCGGGGTGCCCATCAAACCTCCGAGCATTGTACGCCGTGCTGCACTCCTCATTCATCGGGCAAAACCCGAATTGACCAGCTACTATCCCCGCGCTCCCCACTCCGCTCAGCGCTCCCTGGTCATTCCCGGCCCAAATAGAGAAACCGCAGCACCTCCCCCACCGTGTAGGGGCGGACTCCGTCCCCGCCCGTTCCCTGGACTTGCTGTTTCTCCCGATAACCCCGTAGGGGCGGCCCTGTGTGGCCGCCCGCACCCGCTCTCGCAACCCAAACGTCCTCAAAAGAAGGGATTGCCGCGTCGCTTTGCTCCTCGCAATGACAGAGGTTAAAAGGGTAGACGAACCATCCTCCCGCCATCACCCCGCCAGCGCCAGCGAAGCGGAGTGGCGCGGAAAGAGAAGCAGAGCCTATAACAAATTTAGCCCGTTGGTTGCTGGGGTTCCATTTCAATGCCCGTTCCATCCCCACCCACCCCGTGCGCAGCGAAGCGTCCGCACGGGCCCCCGCCCTACGTGCCCGCCTCCACCCAGAACAGAGCCCGCGCCCTACCGAAACCCTTCAAAAAGCAAGGCCCCCACCCCCGAACCCGCCCCTTCCCCGCACCCAACCCGGGGCGGGATTCCAAAGGGAGGGGGCCCGCGGGCCCCCTCCCTTTGGTCGTTTCAAGGAGGGTCTGGGAGGGAAATCGAAATCCCTCCCAGAATTTTTCTTGGGGAGCGCGAGGGGGTATTCTTTCAATTCGGAAAGAATACCCCCTCGCAAGCTGCCGATCTTCATCGGCACTATCGCCCCCGCCGGAACGGCGGGCCCTCCCGGCCCCAATCCGGGGCCAACAGCCGCCGGGCTCCCCGGCACCCTTACCCCGCCCCGGGCGGGGACGCAGAAAGAGCCGCCCCCTTCGGGGCGGCTCCTCTCTATCACTCCGCCGATGGCGGAGCGGAAACCGGATTCACTTCCTTCGCCGCGTCATAAAGCGCCGCCAGGCACGTGGTATAGTGGGGCAGATACACCAGCGCAACAATAAAATACACCGCCTGGGACAGCAGCGTCTCCGCCAGGGCGCTGAGGGGCAGGGCCGGCGGCGCCGGCAGGCTCAGCCCGTAGAGGGCGGAGGTGGCCTGGAAGGTGTAGACCAGATCCTGATAGAGCTCCGGCAGCCGGGCCAGGATGATCCAGGGCAGGAAGCTGAGATCCATGGCGAAGAGCTGCCGCTTGCAGCCGAAGGTGCGCAGGCGGCTCCGGCGCATGGCCTCCAGGGGCCCGATCTCCGGCGCCTCGCAGAGCTCAAAGAGGGCGAAGCGGTACACATAGAAGAAATAGAGCCCCGGCAGGATCATCAGGGTCATGCCGGCGGCCAGCAGGGCGTACTGTAGGATGGCCACCACCACGCAGCGCCCGGCAAAGGCGAAGCCGTCGAAGAGGCAGCCGTACTCCATCCGCTGCCCCCGCCAGATCCCAAGGGCGTAGAGCAGCATCCCCACGAGAAGGAGCTGGGCCGCGAGATTCACCAGCACCACGGCGAAAAGGGACGGCAGATCCTCCAGCAGGGCCTTGTCCCCGCCAAGGAGCTGCACCGCCACGGCCACCAGCTCCGCCGCCGTCAGGATCCCCAGATACAGGGCGAAGAACCGCCGGGGCGGCACCTGGGCGTCCCGCAGCCGGGCGCGGGCCTCCCGCTTCAGCAGGGAACGGTCGATCATCAGGGGCATGGGGCCCTCCTTCCGCCGCCGCTTGGCGGCCGGGACGGATCGGGCGGGCCTGCCGCCGCCGTCCCATGAAAATTCCGGAAGGGATGCGCCCTCCCTGCCGGAAGTTTACCACAGACTCGGCAAAATGGCAAGAAAAGCGGGACGAGGAAGCTCCTGACAGGCGCTTTTCCGGGATTTCGCCCCATTTCCGTTCAATTCCTGCCAAAAATACGGAATTTGTGCAAAAAAGCAAACAGTTAGACTGGACTTTTCCGTGGCCATGGTGTAGAATAAGGCGCAGTATGCGATAGCGTCAGCTATCAATGGAGAAAAAATTGAGGTGAAGACAATGGCACAAGCATTCTT
>CAKTSC010000014.1 GCA_934597465.1 uncultured Dysosmobacter sp. | reverse complement strand
CCACGTTGGACTTGTCGATGCCCATGCCGAAGGCGTTGGTGGCCACCATAACGGTCTTGCGGTCGAACTGGAAATCCTCCTGATTTTCCCGGCGCTCCTGCTCGTCCAGACCGGCGTGGTAGCGGGTGGCGGGGATACCCCGCTGGGTCAGGGCGTCGCAGACCCGCTCCACCGTGGCGCGGGTGGCGCAGTAGATGATGCCGCTCTTGCCCTGGCGCTCCTGCAGCAGCGTCAGCAGGGCGCTCAGCTTGTCCCGGGGGCGGCGCACGTCCCAGAACAGGTTGGGCCGGTCAAAGCCCGTGACGGCGCAGAGGGGCTCCCGCAGTTCCAGAAGGCGGATCACGTCCTGCCGCACCCGCTCCGTGGCGGTGGCGGTAAAGGCCGCCACCGTGGGGCGCTGGGGCAGGCCGGCGAGAAAGCCGGCGATCTTCAGATAGCTGGGGCGGAAGTCCTGCCCCCACTGGGAGATGCAGTGGGCCTCGTCCACCGCCAGCAGGGAGAGGGGCGTCTCCCGCATCAGGGCGGCGAAGCCCTCCGCCTCCAGCCGCTCCGGCGCCACGTAGAGGAGGCGGCACTCGCCCCGCCGCACCAGGCGGAAGACAGCCCGGCTCTCCTCCTGGGAGAGGGAGCTGTTCAGGAACTCCGCCGCCACCCCGGCGCTCCGCAGCGCCGCCACCTGATCCTTCATCAGGGAGATGAGGGGCGAGACCACCAGCGTCAGCCCCGGCAGCAGTAGGGCCGGGATCTGGTAGCAGAGGGATTTCCCCCCGCCGGTGGGCATGATGCCCATGGCGTCCCGGCCGGAGAGGATGGCGTCGATGAGCCTCTCCTGCCCCTCCCGGAATCGGCTGTGCCCGAAGTAGCGCTTCAGCGCGGAATACTTGTCCATGGGATCCCCTCCTGTCACCTTCCATGATACGGCATCCTCTCACAAAAATCAAACAAATGTTTGCAAGACCCGCCGTTTTTTCCACCGCGCCCCCTTTCCCTCAAAATCCTCCCCCGGGGACTTGACAAACGGCCCCCCACTGACTGCAATCCGTAACGCAGCTATGAATGGAGGGGAGTCCATGGCCAAACAGATCGAGGGGATTTCGGAGCGGATCCTGGCCGCCGCCCAGGCGGAGTTTCCGGACAAGGGCTATACGAAGTCCACCCTCCGGGCCATCGCCGCGGCGGACACCGGCGCCAACTCCATCTACGTCTGCTTCGGGGACAAGGAGGGCCTCTTCTCGGCCATCGCGGAGCCGGTGCTCAGCGGGATGACGGAGCGCTTCCTGAAGCTCCAGGAGGCCTTCCACCGTCTGGATCAGGCGGCCCAGAGCGCCCGTCTGACCGAGTGGGAGGACGGCGGCACCATGGAGCTGGTGGACTATATGTACGACCACCTGGACGCCTTCCGCCTGCTGCCGGACGCCTCCTCCGGTACCCGCTGCCACCGCACGGGCTTCCGGGCGGTCTTCGGCTCCCGGACAGAAGCAAGGCATGCTGCCGGAAACGGCAGCTTTCCCTCAGACCATCAGTTAGCCAAGCCCAACTCAAGGGGGAGGACTCCCCTATGGAGAAACAAAGTCCTGTCCAGCAGGGCCGTCATGAGGAGCTCATCGCACAGAGCGGCGTCTACGCCGACTTCGCGGGCGGCAAGCGGGAGACCACCGGCTGGAAGCTCTGAGCCTCCCATCCCGGAAAACGAGAGAGCGCCCCCGGCAGCCGGATCCTCCGGCCGCCGGGGGCGCTCTCTTCCCTGAGATTCAGTTGAGGTACCAGATGCCGAGATTCAGGTAGCCCGCGAAGAGCACCCAGAGGAGGTAGGGCAGCAGCAGCCATCCCGCCGGGGGCGAGAGCCGCCGGAAGCGCCGGGCCGTGGCCAAGATCAGGCAGAAGAGCGCCGCCAGCCAGAGGAAGGCGAAGAGATACCAGCCCAGGTCGAAAAAGAGGATCGACCAGAGGAAGTTGAAGCCCAGCTGCACGCCGTAGAGCCCCAGCGCCCGCCGGATCTCCCTCTCCGGCCCGCCGGAGCCCAGCACCTGCCAGGAGGCGCAGCCCATCAGGAGAAAGAGAATGCTCCACACCACCGGGAAGAGCCAGCCCGGCGGGGAAAGGGGCGGTTTTTGCAGGGCGGCGAAGGCCGCCATGCTCCCCTGGGTCAGCAGGGCGGAGAGCCCGCCCACCCCCAGGGGCACAGCGAGACACAGCGCCAGACGCAGCCATTTTCCGCGCAGAACGATCACCTCCTTCCCCATTCTATGCTCTTTCCCCGCCCCCTATCCCCGCCGCCGGGAAAAACCGCCGGAGGGTGCTTCCGGAGAACCGAAAACCGCCGAAGCCCCCGCAGGGCAGAAGAGCGCGGAAACCCCGGCCGCCCGGCCAGAGGCGTCTTTGCCGGAGTGTCCCGCCTGAGCGCCCCGGCGGCAGCCGCAAAAAACCGGGAGGGACAGACTGTCCCTCCCGGTTTTCGTTCCTGTCTTAGCGCTTCAGCACGCCCAGAAGGCCCCGCTTCAGGATCTGCCCTCCGGCGGAGACCAGCTGGGTCTCGATCTTGGACTTCAGCCGCTCCTGGCGGCGGCGGAGCTCGGCCTCCTCCCGCTCCTGGGCCCGCTGGGCCTTGCGGCGGGCCTCGTCCTCCAGCTTCTGCCGGCGGCGGCGCTCCTCGTCCTCCAGCTTCTGCTGCCGGCGGCGTTCCTCATCGGCCAGCTTCTGGCGGCGCTTCTCCTCGGCGGCCTCCTCCTTCTGCCGCTGCTTCTCAGCGGCGGCTTCCTCCTTCAGGCGCTGCTTCTCCGCCTCGGCCTCGGCCTTCTCCCGGGCCTGGCGCTCGGCCTCCGCCTGCTTTGCCTGGGCGGCGGCGTCCGCCTCCTGGGTCAGCACCTCATAGGCGGAGAGGTTGTCCACCGCGTCGTCGTACTTCTCCATGCCGTCGTGCATCATAGCCTTGGCCCGGACGATGGCTTCCGGCGCGGCCATCAGGCTCTGGGGGCAGAGGATCTTCGTCCGCTGCACCACCGCAGGCACGCCCTCCCCGTCCAGCAGGGAGACCAGGGCCTCGCCCACCCCCAGCTCCAGGATGGCGTCCTCCGCCTGGAAGGCGGGGTTGGGCCGGAAGGCCTGGGCGGCGGCCCGGACGGCCTTCAGCTCCGCCGGGGTGTAGGCCCGCAGGGCATGCTGCACCCGGTTGGAGAGCTGGGCCAGCACGCTGTCCGGAATGTCGCTGGGGCTCTGGGTCACGAAGAAGACGCCTACGCCCCGGGAGCGGATCAGCTTCACCGTCTGCTCGATCTTCTGCACCAGGACGCTGGGAGCGTCCCGGAAGAGCATGTGGGCCTCGTCAAAGAAGAACACCAGCTTGGGCTTTTCCAGGTCGCCGGCCTCCGGCAGGCTCTCAAAGAGCTCCGAGAGGAGCCAGAGGAGGAAGCTTGCGTAAAGGGTGGGGTTCTGCACCAGCTTCACGCAGTCCAGCACGTTCACCATGCCCCGGCCCTCCCCGTCGGTGCGCATCCAGTCGTGGATGTCCAGGGCGGGCTCGCCGAAGAAGAGCTCGCCGCCCTGCTGCTCCAGGGGCAGCAGGGCCCGGAGGATGGCCGCCACAGACTGAGGCGTGACGTTGCCGTAGGTCATCTGGAACTCCGCCCGGTGTTCGTTGACATAATTCAGCATGATCCGGAGATCCTTCAGGTCGATGAGCAGCAGCCCCTTGTCGTCGGCGATGCGGAAGACGATGTGCAGGATACCCTCCTGGGCGGGGGTCAGCCCCAGGATCCGGGAGAGGAGCTCCGGCCCCATATCGCTGACGGTGGCCCGGACGGCGTGGCCGCCGGTCTGGTAGATGTCCCAGAAGGTGGTGGGGTAGCCCCGGTAGGTAAAGGTGTTCCGGATGCCGAAGCGGTCGATGCGCTTCTCCATGCCCTCGCTGGAGACGCCGGGGGCGCAGATGCCCGCCACGTCGCCCTTGACGTCGCAGAGGAACACCGGCACGCCCGCGTCGGAGAAGGATTCCGCCATCACCTTCATGGTGATGGTCTTGCCCGTGCCGCTGGCACCGGCGATGAGCCCGTGGCGGTTGCACATGGGGAGGGTCATCTCCACCCGCGTGTCCTCCGCGAGTCCCAGATAGATCTTACCGTTTTCGTACATAGCGCCGTCCTCCTGCCTTTTTGCGGATTTTTCCCCTTTAGTATACGATGTTTCCAGAAAAAGCGCAAGGGAATGGGCAAAATTCGGCCATTTCCCCCGAAATTTCCCCCGCCCTTCCCCCTTGTCCGGAAGGGGTCAAACTGGTATAATTTCAGGAAAAATCCTCGAAAGATAGGGGAAAAAGGGGGAAAAACGGGATGAAGATCCGCACGGCAACAATGGCCGATCTGGACGCCCTGGCCGCGGTGGAGGCACGGTGCTTCCCGGCGGCGGAGGCTGCCAGCCGGGAGGAACTGGCCGCCCGCCTGCGCGCTTACGGCGACCATTTCTGGCTTTTGGAGGAGGACGGCCGGATAACGGCCTTCGCGGACGGGATGGTCACCGACCAGCCGGATCTCACGGATGAGCTCTACGCCCGGGCGGAGCTCCACCGGGAGGATGGGGCCTGGCAGATGATCTTCGGCGTGAACACCCTGCCGGAGTACCGGCGGCAGGGCCGGGCGGCGGCCCTGCTGCGCCGGGCCATGGAGGACGCCCGGAGCCAGGGGAGAGCGGGCCTGGTACTGACCTGCAAGGAGGCCCTGATCCTCTACTACGCAGGCCTGGGCTTTGTGAACGAGGGGATCTCGGCCTCTGTCCACGGGAATGTGACCTGGTATCAGATGCGCCTGCGCTTCCCGGCAAAGCCCGCCGGGGCGGGCGATGCCGGGACGGAGGCTGCCGGGCGCAAGTGCGCCGGGGCGGGCATCGTCCACCTGCGGACGGCCCAGGAGGAGGACGCGGCGGCCATTGCCGCCATCTACGCCCCCTACGTCCGGGAGACCGCCATTACCTTCGAGTATGAGCCGCCGGACGAGGCGGAGTTCCGCCGTCGCATCCGCGCCACCCTGACCCGCTACCCCTATCTGGCGGCGGAGCGGGACGGGGAGCTGCTGGGCTATGCCTACACCGGGGCCTTCCGCAGCCGGGCGGCCTACGGCTGGATGGTGGAGCCCAGCATCTACCTGCGCTGGGATCTCCGGGGGAACGGCCTGGGGCGGCGCTTCTACCGGGCGCTGGAGGACATCTCCCGGGCCCAGGGCGTCCAGACTGTCTGCGCCTGCGTCGCCTGCGCCCCGAAGCCCAGCCCCTATGTGACGGACGCCAGCATCCGCTTCCATCAGCGCATGGGCTACGCCCTGGCGGGGCAGCTCCCCGGCTGCGGCTTCAAGTTCGGGGAGTGGTTCGGCACCTGCTACTTTGAGAAGGCACTGGGGGACTACCCGGCGGAGCCCGCCCCCCTGATCCCCTTCCGGGAGCTGCCGCCGCAGCTCCTCCGCGCCGCCGGTGTGGAGGCCTGAGAGCCGCAGGGCCCGTCTTTGAAGGACAAGCAAAAACGCCAACGGCGTGACCAGGAGGGTCACGCCGTTGGCGTTCCGGGGAAGGGGGTGGCTTGGAAGCCCCGGGCGGGGGCATTTGCCGCGTTTCGGGAGGGGGAGGCTTGCGCGGGCGGGAAAACTGTGCTATCCTGCCGTTTGTCGGTTTTTTTGGATCTCTCCCGTTTCCGTTTCCGGCTGCCGCCGGGTCATCCGGCGTTCAGCAGTTGATTCGCATAGCGGTTCAGCTGCTCGCAGGGCTCATACTTGGCCTGATATCCTGTGCCGTTGATGATGACGAACGGAGCGTATGCGGTGATCTCCTCCCGCGTCCCGTCGGCCATGGTGAGTGTGAACGTCACCGCCTGACCGGTATATTCCGGATAGGAGTTGTCCTCGCGATAAAGAACGACTTCCCTCAGAAGGGAGACGAGCTCCTCCGTCTCTTCAATCGGAACGGTCTCACCGGGCGGGGATAGCTGGACGGCTGCGGAAACGATGTCGGATGGGTTCCAATCGCGATAAGGCATGTTCCCCCTGGAAAGCATCACAGCGGCTGCCAGAACGATGAGGATAACTGCCGCGGGGAGCATTCCCTTTCTTCCCATGCGGATGACCTCCTTCGGAATGGTATTTCTATTGGGATAGACGCAGGGGATCGCAAAAAGTTCCGGCTTTTGATTGCATCGGATCCCCGCTCCTGCGCGGCGGCAGGGATCCTGAAACGAGACTTGAATTTGAGAGAGGGGGCACTTCCTTGAAGAGGATGTTTTCCTGGTGCCGGGCCAACGCCATGCCGGTTCTGGCGGTGCTGGCGGCGGCCGTCACCGCGGTTTTCGTCCCGCCGGACGGAGAATACCTGGGGTACTACGACCTGCGGACGCTGGCCTGCCTCCTTTCCATGCTGGCGGTGGTCTGCGCCCTGCGGCGGCTGGGGCTCTTCTCCCTGCTGGCGGAGCGGCTGCTGCGGCGCTTCCATACCGCCCGCTCCGTGGTGACGGCCCTGGTGCTGCTGACGCTCCTGGCCTCCCTGCTGCTGACCAACGATACGGCACTCCTCACCTTCCTGCCCCTCAGCGCCCTGACGCTGCAGGCGGCGGGGGAGGAGCGCTGGCTGGGCTGGACGTTCCTGCTGCAGAACTGCGCGGCGAACCTGGGCGGGATGCTGACGCCCTTCGGCAACCCCCAGAACCTCTATCTCTACAGCCATTTTGCCATCCCCACGGGGGAGTTCTTCGGCATCATGCTGCCGCCCTTCCTCCTCTCCACGGCGCTGATCCTGCTGGGCTGCCTGCGGGTGCGGCCGGAGCGGGTGGCCGTTCCGGCCCGGGCGGGCAGCGTGGACGGGCGGCGGGCGGCGGCCCTGGGGGGCCTTTTCTGCCTGGCCGCCGCCATGGTGCTGCGGCTGCTGCCCTGGCAGATCGGGCTGCCGGGGATCCTTTTGGTGCTGCTCTGGCTGGATCCCGGGGCCCTGGCCGGGGTGGACTGGGGGCTGCTGGCCACCTTCGCGGCGTTCTTCACCTTCTCCGGCAACCTTGCCCGGATGGAGCCGGTGCGGCGGCTCTTCGCGGAGCTCCTCTCCCACGGGACGATGCTGGTCTCGGCCCTGGTGAGCCAGGTCATCAGCAATGTGCCCGCCGCCATCCTGCTGAGCCAGTTCACGGAGGACTACCGGGGCCTGCTGCTGGGGGTGAACATCGGCGGGGCGGGGACGCTGGTGGCGTCCCTTGCCAGCCTCATCACCTTCCGGGAGTATACCCGCCGCCACCCCGGGGACGCCGGGCGCTTTCTCGCCCGGTTCTCCGCCGTGAGCTTCGGTTTTCTGGCGGTGCTGCTGGCGGCGATGCACCTTCTGGGGGCGTGAGTTCTCTTGCCCCCAGCGGGGGCGTATGGTAGAATAGAACGAGGGCGGCGGGGCCGCCGATCTCAGAGAAAGGAACGCCTGCGGGCGGGGTGAACGGTATGGGGGAGAGGAGCTTACGATTCTGGGCGCTGGCCGCGCTGCTGCTGGCGCTGGCCGTGCTGTCCTTCGCGGTGGTGACGCCCTGGGCCGCCTCGGCGGAGACCCACGCCGCCTCCCTCGCGGCGCTGGAGGAGAAGCAGGCCACCGTGCTGGAGCTGACGGCGGCGGCCACCGCGGCCAGCGCCGCCATTACGCTGCTGCCGGGGGATGCCGCCACCCCCATCGCCGAGAAGCTGGCGGATGTCAGCGGCTACTTCCTGCTGGCTCTCTGCGCCGTCTATCTGGAGAAGTACCTGCTGACCCTGACGGCTTACGCCGCCTTCCGGCTCCTTGTGCCGGCGGCACTGCTCCTTCTGGCGGCGTGGCTGCTGGCTGGGCGGGACTGGCTGCGGAAGGCCGGGTGGAAGCTGCTGGTCTTCGCCGCCGCCATCGTGTTGGTGATCCCCGCCAGCGTGAAGGTCTCGGGGCTCATCGAGGATACCTACCGGGTCTCTCTGGAGGAGACCCTGCGGCAGGCCAAGGACACCACCGCCGCCGTGGAGGACAGCGCCCAGTCCGGGGACAGCCAGGAGGAGCAGGGTTTTCTCAGCGGCCTCTTCTCCAAGGTGACGGAGGGGGTCTCCCAAGTCGCCAGCGGCCTTACGGAGCGGGTGGGGCAGATGCTCAACCGCTTTCTGGAGGCTCTGGCCGTGACGCTGGTGACGGCCTGCCTCATCCCCATCCTGGTGCTGCTCTTTTTCGTCTGGCTGGTGAAGTTCATCTGGGGCATCGAGATCCCGGATCCCCGGGGAGCCCTGCCGGGAAAGCGCACCGCCCGCGGCCGGGAGGAAGCCGCCCGGTAAAGGCGGCTCCGCTTTAACGGAAAAGCTGGGTGTTAAAAAACAAATTGACAGGAGGCAAGAGCATGGGTTTATTCACGGGTTTATTCCGGAAACATGGGAAAGACCAAGACGGCTTTTTCGCGTGGCTGGACGCGATCCTGGCGCGGGAGCTGGAGGTTGGGATCCGGGCGATCTGCTTCAACCTCTATGAGGACGCGGGCAACAAATGGTCGGTCGAGCTGGTGGGCACGGATTCCTTTGAGGAGGACAGCGACGATTGGGCTTGCCGGGAGGTCTTCGCCACCCGCGACCATCCCTTTGTCATCCAGCGCGCAAGCGACTGGCGGGCGATGGAGGGCGTTTTTACCGATCTTATGCGGGACTACCTCTCCCACGGGAAGTATGCCGGGAAGTTGAAGCAGTACCAGGCCGTTGGGCTTGGCTTTGTGGACGGAGACCTGCATGTTCTCTACCGGGCGTGAATTCCCCGCCACCATGAGGAATCCCCCCAGTGACCCCGCCCATCCCGCGGGGAGGAAAGGACAGAACCATGAGAAAAAAGATCACGGAGATTTTACTCACATTTGCAATATTGGCGGTGCTCAGTGCTGCCTTCTGGAAGGCTGGATGGCTGACAACAGCGAGGGAGGTCGGGGCTCTGTTTGCGATAGCCGCCGCGGTGATCGCTGTCGATCTTGCCGGGGCGTTTGTCCGGAAAAAGATACAGGGCCGCCGGTAGCTCCTCGTTTCGCGGCGGGTATCCGGTCTCTGCGAAACTCCCTCTTGACAAGCACCGGATTTTGACGATAATAGCGCTTACGGAGCAGCCTGCCGTCTGGCGGGCTCTTCCTGCTTTTTAGAACGCCCGCAGCGCCTGCGGGCGGTGACTTCCCCTCGGAAACGGAGCGAAGACTATGATCAGGGACGATTTCGGTACGGAGCGGGTGAGCCGCATCCTGCTGCACCTTGCGCCGCCGGTGATGCTGGCCCAGCTGATCCAGGCCCTCTACAACATCGTGGACAGCTTCTTCGTGGGCCGGTACTCGGACGCCGGGCTCACGGCCCTCTCCATCATCTACCCCCTGCAGCTCCTGATGATCGCCCTGGCGGTGGGCACCGGCGTCGGCATCAATACCGCCATCGCCCACTATCTGGGCCTTCAGGACAGGCCCCGGGCGGAGGAGATGGCGGGCACCGCCGCGCCGTTGGGTCTCGCCCTCTGGGTGCTCTTCGCCGCCGTCTGCTTCCTCATCCTCCCCGGCTATGCCCGGATGTCCACGGACTCGGAGGAGGTCATCCGGGAGGTCATCGTCTACGGGCGGATCGTGTGCGTGGGCAGCGTGGGGCTCTTTACGGAGAGCGTCTGGACGAAAGTCCTGCAGGCGGAGGGGGACATGAAGACCCCCATGCTGGCCAGATCCTGGGGGCTGTCACCAACATCGTGCTGGATCCCATCCTGATCTTCGGACTCTTCGGCCTTCCGGCCCTGGGCATCGCCGGGGCGGCCATCGCCACCGTGGCGGGGCAGATCGCGGCGGCGCTCCTGGTGATGCGGCGGGGCTTCCGGCCCTCCCCGGCGCTGCGGCGCTACCCGGCTCTCGCCGGGCGGATCTACCGGCTGGGCATCCCCAATATCCTGATGCAGTCGGCCTACACCTTCTATATCCTGGGTCTCAACCTGATCCTCGCAACCTTCTCCGACCAGGCGGTGACGGCCCTGGGGCTCTACTACAAGTGGCAGACCTTCTTCTTTATCCCTCTGGGGGCGCTGCAGACCTGCATGGTGCCTGTGGTCAGCTTCAACTACGCCGCCCGGCGGCTGGATCGCTGCCGGGAGACCCTGAAGGTTTCCCTCCTCTGGGGGCTTGCGCTGATGTTTCTGGGGCTCCTGTGCTTTGAGTTCCTGCCGGGGCCCATGCTCCGGGTCTTTTCCCGGGACGAGCTGGTGATCTCCATCGGCAGCTACGGCTTCCATTGGATCGGGCTCAGCTTCCTGCCCCTGGTCACGAGCCTCATCTTCCCGGTCTTCTTCCAGGCGGTGGGCTATGCCTGGAGGAGCTCGCTCCTTACCCTCCTGCGGACGGTGGTGCTCTTCGTGCCCCTGGGCTGGCTTCTCTCCCGGCTGGGGCTCCACGCCTTCTGGCTGACCTTCCCGGTGACGGAGACGGTGACGAGCCTGGTGGGCGGCCTCTTCTACCGGCAGTTCCTCCGGCGGGAGGGGGGACTTCCCCATCCGGCGGCAGAGGGGAACCAATGAAAGATACGAACCCGGCCCGGGCGTCCCATCGGGACGCCCGGGCCGGGTTTTTCTGCGGCGGAGGGCGTATAGACGGCGTTCAGGGAAGGGGCTTTGGCGTTAGGACGGGGACTCGCCCGCCGGGGGCTGGCAGAGGAGATCCTTCAGGGCCTTCATGGCAACGCTCTGGGGGCGGGAGGCGTCCTCGATGAGGCAGACGTTCCGCTCCGGGATGCGCTCCCGCAGGGGGATGCGGCAGACATCCCCGGAGGCGATGGCCGGGGCGGCCATGGCCTCCGGGCAGAAGCCGATGCCCAGGCCGTGGCGGATCATAGGCAGTACCTGATCCATGGTGGCGGCCTCCATGTCCACCCGGAAGGGGAGGTTGTGGCGCATGAAGAGCTGCTGGTAGAAGTCATAGGTGCCGCTGCCGCCGCCTACGCAGACGAAGGAGTGGGACGAGAGTTCCCGCAGGCTCATGGTCTGGAGGGAGAGCTCCCGGTGCTGAGGCCCGCAGACCAGCACCTCCCGGAAGCGGAGGAGCTGGGTGATGCGCAGGGGCTTTCGCGCCTGGTGGGGGGTGGTGACCACGGCGAAATCCGCCTGGCCATTGACCAGGGAGGCAATGGCCTGCGGCGTGGAGTTGTTGGTGATGCAAAGGCGCACGCCGGGATAGCGGGCGTGGAAGGTAGAGAGCTTCTCCAGCAGCAGAAGGTGCAGCGCCGTCTCGCTGACGCCCACGAAAAGGGTGCCGGACTCCAGGGAGCAGTCCTGCTGGATCTCCTCCTCCCCCAGGCGGAGCTGCTCGCAGGCGGCGGAGACCCGCTGGTAGAGCCGCTCGCCCTCCGGTGTCAGGGAGACGCCCCGGTGGGAGCGGACGAAGAGCTTGCAGCCCAGCTCCTGCTCCAGGGTGTTCATGCAGCGGGTGATGTTGGGCTGGTTGTTCTCCAGCACCCGGGCGGCCCGGGTGAAGCTGCGGCACTGGGCCACATAGTAGAAAAGGCGGTAGTAGTCGTAGTTGGGCATGGTCTTCCCTCCCTGTCAAAGCGTGTAAAGAAAAGTAAAGATACTCATATAAAAATCATATTTCAGCGATATGAAAGATACCTTTTACATGGGTCTCTTTTCACAGTATAATGAATCATCCGAAAGAAATCAATGGCCCCGGCGGGAAAATCCGCGGCGCGGAGGAAGGGAGGCGGAAACGCCTCCCCTGCGTCGCATCCGCCGGGTGCGGAGAGAGGGGAATGCTATGAGAGAACACAAACGGGGCGTGCTGGCGTGGCTGCTGCTGGTGGCGGCGCTGCTGGCGGGCTCCCTCCTCACGGGCAGCGGCGGAAGGAGCGAGAGCATCCAGACCGCCATGCGGGACGCCGTGCTCCATGACGTGAACCGGGTGAGCTTTTTCGGCAAGGCGGTGAACCCCGGGCTCATCTCCGCCTTCACCGTGACGGCCATCCTGCTGATCGCGGCGGTGCTGCTCCGGATCTTCGTGATCCCGCGCTTCCGCTACGTCCCCGGCAAGCTCCAGCTGGTGCTGGAGGAGGCGGTGGGGCTCTTCGACCGGATGGCCAAGACCTCCTCTCCCCGGATGAACGGCTTTCTGGGGGCCTACATCTTCGCCGCCGGGTCGTACATCTTCGTGGGGACGCTCTTTGAGCTCTTCGGCTTCCAGGCCGTCACCACGGCGGGGCACTCCGTGACCCTGCCCGCCCCCCTCTCGGACGTCAACGCCGCCATCGCCCTGGGCTGTCTTTCCTACCTTGTCATCGTCTCCGGCGGTGTGGCGGGCAACGGCATCCGGGGCGTGGGAGCGGCGCTGAAGGAGTTCTCCCTGCCCATCTCCATGAGCTTCCGTCTCTTCGGCGCGCTGCTCAGCGGCCTTCTCGTGACGGAGCTGGTCTACTACTACCTCAACCTGAGCTTCGTCCTGCCGGTGGCGGTGGGCGTGCTCTTCACCCTGCTCCACGCGCTGATCCAGAGCTATGTTCTGACCATGCTGACGGCCCTCTTCTACGGCGAGGTCTCCGAGCCCTCGCCGCCCAAGGGCCGTAAGGCGCAAAAGGCCGCGCAGGCCGCCGGAAGCGCCGGAGCCATCCGGACATGATGAAAATAAGAACGGAGGAATCCCTGATGAATACCATGAAGAAGCTGCTGATCCCCGCCCTGCTGGCCCTGACGCTGCTGGTTTTGACCGTTCCCGCCCTGGCGGCGGGAAGCGATAACGCCGCCGCCCCGGAGGCCGCCGTTACCGAGACCCAGACCCAGGAGAGCGGCGGCACCAGCGCCAAGGCCATCGCCGCGGGTATCGCCATCGGCCTCGCCGCCGCCGGCGGCGCCATCGCCATGGGCATGGCCGTCAGCAAGTCCGCGGAGGGCATTTCCCGGCAGCCGGAGGCGGAGGGCAAGATCCGCACCACGCTGATGCTGGGCCTGGTCTTTATCGAGACCGCCATCATCTACGCGCTGCTGGTGGTCATCCTCATCATCTTCGTCCTCTAAGGAGGCTGGCCTATGAACATCCCACTGAATATCGACTGGCAGCAGATCCTGCTGCACCTGCTGAACTTCGCCATCCTGGCGGGAGGGCTCTACCTCCTGCTCTACAAGCCCGTGAAGGCATTCCTGGCCAAGCGGGAGGACTGGTACCGGCAGCAGGCCGACGCGGCGGAGGAGACCCGCCGGGAGGCCGAGGCCCTGAAGGCCGACGCCCAGGCCCGGACGGACGCCGCCGCCCAGGAGGCCAGGGCCATCCGCGCCCAGGCCCAGACGGACGCCGGGGAGGATGCCCGCCGCATCCGGGAGGATGCCCAGGCCCAGGCCGAAAAGCTCCTCTCGGATGCCCGGGCCCAGGCGGAGAGCGACCGCCGCAAGCTGATGGAGGCATCCCAGCGGCAGGTGAAGGAGCTGGTCAGCGCCGCGGCGGAGAAGCTGCTGTTCTCCTCCGACAGCGAGGCCTTCGACCGCTTCCTGGCAGAGAGTGAGAGGGGGGAGGACGGAGATGCGCAGTCCTGAGACCACCCGCTCCGCCACCCTCTGGAGCAGCGCCGAGCCATCGCCGGAGCAGTACCGGCGCTTTGGCGCCTTCCTGGCCCGGCGCTACGGCCCCACGGAGCTTTGCTGGGTGCGGGATGAGACCCTCTCCGGCGGCTTCCGCCTGCAGGTGGGGGAGGATATCTATGACTGGAGCCTGGAGGGCCGCCTGCGGCAGCTCCAGGAGGAGGTGCGCGCCCTGCGCCCGGGCCGGGAGGGGATCATCCCCCTGATCCGGGAGACCATCGGTGCCTTCAAGCCCTCCGCCGCGCCGGAGGAGACCGGCACCGTCCTCACCGTGGGCGATGAGATCGCCACGGTGGGCGGCCTGCGGAACGCCTGCTACGGCGAGATCCTGCTCTTTGAGAACGGGATCAAGGGCATGGTGCAGGATCTCCGGCGGGAGAGCGTGGGCTGCATCCTCTTCGGCAGCAGCCGGGAGATCTCCGCCGGCAGCGCCGTCCGCCGCAGCGGCAAGACCGCCGGGATGCCGGTGGGCGGCGGCTACCTTGGCCGGGTGGTGGACGCCCTGGGCCAGCCCATCGACGGCGGGGGAGAGATCCGCCCGGAGGATTACCGCCCCATCGAGGCCCCGGCCCCGGGCATCCTTGACCGCCAGCCGGTGAACACCCCCATGGAGACCGGCCTTCTGGCGGTGGACGCCATGTTCCCCATCGGCCGGGGGCAGCGGGAGCTCATCATCGGCGACCGCCAGACCGGCAAGACCGCCATCGCCCTGGATACCATCCTCAACCAGAAGGGGAAGGATGTCATCTGCATCTACGTGGCCATCGGCCAGAAGTCCAGCTCCGTTGCCCAGCTGGTGGGGAACCTCTCCCGCAGGGGGGCCATGGACTACACCGTCGTGGTGAACGCCCCGGCCAGCGCCCCGGCTTCCTTACAGTATATCGCACCCTATGCCGCCACCGCCCTGGGAGAGCACTTCATGTACCAGGGGAGGGACGTGCTCATCGTCTACGACGACCTCTCCA
>CAKTSC010000013.1 GCA_934597465.1 uncultured Dysosmobacter sp. | reverse complement strand
TGGCCTCCCTGGAGCGGGAGGGCTTCATCACCCGCCGCCACGGCGTGGGCACCCTCATCAACCGCTACGTCTTCAACGTCCCCACCCGCATGGACATCGAGGTGGAGTTCTCGGACATGATCCGCCAGAGCGGCCGCCAGCCCCGGGTGGACTACGTCCACGTGGAGGAGGACAGCGCCAGCGAGAAGATCGCGGCCCAGCTCCGCCTGTCCCCGGGGGATCCCATCGTGCGGGTGTCCCGTCTCGTCAGCGCCGACGGCGTGCCTGCCATCTACTGCGAGGACGTGGTGAACCAGCGCCTCGTGCGGCAGGGGGCCACCCAGCAGGACTACAAGCTCCCCATCTTCCACTTTTTGGAGGAGTTCTGCCATGTGATCCCCTATCTGGATCTCACGGACGTGCGGCCCGCTGCGGCGGACGAGCGGCTCTCCGACATCTTTCAGGTGCCGGTGGGGACGCCCCTTCTCAACATGGACGAGGTGGACTACGACATCGACGGCAGCCCCGTCTTCTGCTCCAACCAGTACTATGTGGACGGCATCATCCGCCACACCGTGATGCGCAAGAAGCTCTGAGGAGGGCCAAATGGAGAAACTGGAACTGAAATACGGCTGCAACCCCAACCAGAAGCCCGCTTACCTCACCCGGGCGGGGGGCGGAGATCTGCCCTTCCGGGTGCTGAACGGGCGGCCGGGGTACATCAACTTTCTGGACGCCCTCAACGCCTGGCAGCTGGTGCGGGAGCTGCAGGAGGCCACGGGCCTGCCCGCCGCCGCCAGCTTCAAGCACGTCTCCCCCGCCGGGGCGGCCCTGGGCCTGCCCCTGACGGCGGAAGACCGGAGGGCCTTCTTCGCGGAGGGCGACGCCCCCCTCTCCCCCATCGCCTGCGCCTACATCCGGGCCCGGGGAGCCGACCGGCTCTGCTCCTACGGCGACTGGGCGGCCCTCAGCGATGTCTGCGACGCCGACACCGCCCGCTATCTGAAGGACGAGGTCTCCGACGGCATCATCGCCCCGGACTACACCCCGGAGGCCCTGGAGATCCTGCGGGGCAAGAAGAAGGGGAACTACAACGTCATCGCCATGGATCCGGACTACGTGCCGCCCCGGCAGGAGCGCAAGGATGTCTTCGGCATCACCTTTGAGCAGGGGCACAACTTCTGTAAGATCGACGAAAGCCTCCTTACCGACATCGTGACGGAGAACCGCGACCTGCCGGAGAGCGCCCGGCGGGACATGATCGTGGCCCTCATCACCCTGAAGTATACCCAGTCCAACTCCGTCTGCTACGTCTATGGCGGGCAGACCATCGGCGTGGGGGCCGGGCAGCAGAGCCGCATCCACTGCACCCGTCTGGCCGGGGGCAAGGCGGACAGCTTCTTCCTCCGCCGCCACCCGAAGGTTCTGACTCTGCCCTTCCGGGAAGGCATCCGCCGCCCCGACCGGGACAACGCCATTGACCTGTACCTCTCCGGGGAGGAGCGGGACGCCCTCCTGGCGGAGGGGGCCTGGCAGCGGGTCTTCACGGAGCGTCCCGCGCCCCTGACGGCGGCGGAGAAGCGGGAATACCTCGCGAAGATCCGCGGCGTCACCGTGGGCAGCGACGCCTTCTTCCCCTTCGGGGACAACGTGGAGCGGGCCCGCCGCTCCGGCGTCTCCTACATCGTCCAGCCCGGCGGCTCCATCCGGGACGACAACGTCATTGAGACCGCTGACAAGTACGGCATCACCATGTGCTTTACGGGGCTCCGGCTCTTCCACCATTAAAGGAAGGAAACCCCTTGACTTTTTTCACGGTTGTGATATCCTAACCGACAATAACCATTTTTTAATATAAAGGAACGAGGTAACGCTATGGCTTTCTACTTCCAGGAACCCTCCCACACTTTCAGCGAGTACCTGCTGGTGCCCGGCTACTCGGGCCCCGACGCCATCCCTGCCAACGTCTCCCTGAAGACGCCGGTAGTCCGCTACCGCAGGGGGGAGGAATGCCCCCTCACCATGAACGTGCCCATGGTCTCCGCCGTGATGCAGGCCGTCTCCGGCGAGAAGATGGGCGTGGCCCTGGCCCGGGAGGGCGGCATCGCCTTCATCTTCGTCTCCCAGCCCATTGAGGAGCAGGCGGAGATGGTGCGGAAGGTGAAGAGCTATAAGGCGGGCTTCGTGCCCAGCGACTCCAACCTCCTGCCCACCGCCACCCTCCGGGACGTGCTGGCCCTGAAGGCCCGCACCGGCCACTCCACCATGGCCGTGACGGCGGACGGCACCGGCACCGGCAAGCTCCTGGGCCTTGTCACCAGCCGGGACTACCGGGTGAGCCGCATGGATCCCGCCACCCCCGTCACCGAGTTCATGACCCCGGCGGAGAAGATCATCTTCGCCCCTCTGGGCACCTCTTTGAAGGAGGCCAACGACCTGCTGTGGGAGCACAAGCTCAACGCCCTGCCGGTGCTGGACGGGGAGGGGCGTCTGTCCTCCTTCGTCTTCCGGAAGGACTATGACAGCCACAAGGATCATCCCCTGGAGCTGCTGGACAGCCACAAGCGCTACGTGGTGGGCGCGGGCATCAACACCCGGGACTACGCCGAGCGCGTCCCCGCCCTGGTGGAGGCCGGAGCGGACGTTCTGGTGATGGACTCCTCCGAGGGCTACTCCTACTGGCAGGCCCAGTGCCTGGCCTGGATCCGGGAGAAGTACGGCGATACCGTGAAGGTGGGCGCTGGCAACGTGGTGGACGCCGAGGGCTTCCGCTTCCTGGCGGAGGCCGGGGCCGACTTCGTGAAGGTGGGCATCGGCGGCGGCTCCATCTGCATCACCCGGGAGACCAAGGGCATCGGCCGGGGCCAGGCCACCGCCGTTATCGATGTGGCGGAGGCCCGGGACAAGTACTTTGAGGAGACCGGCGTCTATGTGCCCATCTGCGCGGACGGCGGCATCGTGCAGGATTACCACATGACCCTGGCCCTCGCCATGGGCGCGGACTTCCTCATGCTGGGCCGCTACTTCGCCCGCTTTGACGAGAGCCCCTCCGCCAAGGTGCTCATCGGCGGCAGCTACATGAAGGAATACTGGGGCGAGGGCAGCGCCCGTGCCCGGAACTGGCAGCGCTACGACCTGGGCGGCGCGGCCAAGCTGAGCTTTGAGGAGGGCGTGGACTCCTACGTCCCCTATGCCGGGGCCCTCAGCGACGGTATGGCCACGACGCTCGCCAAGATCCGCTCCACCATGTGCAACTGCGGGGCTCTGACCATCCCGGAGCTCCGGGAGAAGGCCAAGCTCACCCTGGTCTCCGCCACCTCCATCGTGGAGGGCGGTGCCCACGACGTGCTGCTCAAGGACAGCACCGCCGCCGGACGCCGGGACTGAGCAGTTCCCATCCCAACAAAAACCACCGCGGCGCGGGGCCTGCCCCGCGCCGCTTTCCGGGTCAAGGCCCGAGACCAAGGAAGCGGAGGCACCGCCATGCGATACTACGCCGCCCCCATGCAGGGCATCACCACCTGGCTCTGGCGCAGGCTCCATCAGGAGATGTTCGGCGGGGTGGAGAAGTACTACACCCCCTTCTTCTCCCCCACCAAGGATCAGTGCGTCCCGGAGCGGGACTGGCGGGATCTGGATCCCGCCGCCAACCGGGGCGTCTTCGTGGTGCCCCAGCTGATGACCTGCCGGGCGGAGGACTTCCTCTGGGCAGCGAGGTATCTTGCGGAGCTGGGCTATCCCGAGGTGAACCTGAACCTGGGCTGCCCCTCCGGCACGGTGGTGGCCAAGGGGAAGGGCTCCGGCTTCCTGGCGCGGCCCGACGAGCTGGATCGCTTTTTTGAGACGGTCTTCTCCGCGGAGCTCCCCATCGCCGTCTCCGTCAAGACCCGGCTGGGGCTCCGGGAGGAGGACGAGTTCCCCCGGATCCTGGCCATCTACAACCGCTACCCCATCGCGGAGCTGACCATCCATCCCCGGGTGCAGAAGGACTTCTACCAGAAGCCCATCCACGAGGAGGCCTTTGCCCGGGCCCTGCCGGACTGCCGCCTTCCCCTCTGCTACAACGGGGAGCTGCGGACGGCGGCGCAGGTAGAGGCCTTCCGGGAGAAATACCCGTCCGTTGAGCGGCTGATGTTCGGCCGGGGGCTCGCGGCGGATCCCGCCCTGCCGAGGAAATTGCAGGGCGGGGAGGCCGCCACGCTGGCGGAACTCCGGCGCTTCACCGCCGCCCTCTATGAGGGCTATCAGGCCGCCTACGGCTCCCGGGGCCCGGCGGTGCAGAAGATGAAGGAGCTCTGGTTCCGCCTCATCGGCCTCTTCGACGAGCATGAGCGCTGCGAGAAGCGGATGCGCCGCCTCCGCTCCCCGGACGACTACGAGGCGGCGGAGGCCGAGATCTTCGCCGCCTGCCCCCTCCGGACGGAGACGGGGGAATTCAAGCCGTAAGGGAGGAAACGCCATGCAGCCTGACATGACCGTGCCCCTGGGCGGGGGCCTTCTCAACATCCGCGCCGGGGCCATCCTCCCCAAGGACGGCCGCTTCCTGATGGTGGGCAGCCCCCGGGCGGACTACCTCTACTCCGTGGGCGGGCGGGTGAAGTTCGGCGAGACGGCGGAGGAGGCCGTGGCGCGGGAGGTCTATGAGGAGACCGGCGTCCGCATGGCCGTTGAGCGCCTGGGCTTCGTCCACGAGAACTACTTCCTGGACGACCGCCCCGGCCATGAGGGCACCCCCATCTACGAGATCTCCTTCTACTTCTACATGAACGTGCCGGAGGATTTCGCCCCCCGGCGCATGCGCTTTGCCGACGACGGCGGGGAGGAGTTTCTGATCTGGGTGGCGCCGGACACGGAGAAGACCGTCTATCCCCCCTTCTTCCCTCAGGCCCTGACTTCCCCCGGCCGGGAGCTCCGCTTCTACTCCACGGATGAGCGGCCACGATGAAGGAAAGCCGCCGGATGCCTGTGGCATCCGGCGGCTCTCTTCGTTTTTCTCAGGCTCTCGCCTTCCGCTGGCGGGCCTTTTCCATCAGGTTCGGCAGCAGGGCCCCCACCATGATGATGAGCGCGCCGCAGACCTGGGAGAAGCGCATGGTCTCGTGGAACACCAGGAAGCCCACGATGCTGCCCACCACCACCTCCAGGGCGGAGAGGATGCTGACGGAGGTGGTATCGATGTAGGCGGTGGCCTTCACGTAGAAGCCGTTGGCCCCCAGGGTGCAGAGGATGCCCAGGGCCAGGGCGCAGAGGATGGCCGCCGTGGCGTCGCTGCCCCGGAAGGCCGCCCCCATCCGGCCGAAGTCCGAGAGGAAGGCCAGCACCAGCGCCGCCCCCAGGAAGCCGTAGACCAGCATGGTGTCCTTCTGGTAGCGCTTGGCGAAGTACCGGGGGATCAGCAGCTGCAGGGCCATGCCGAAGCTGTTGAGGACACCGGCGAGGATGCCCACGATGTCCATCCGGCCAGAGGGATCCGTGTGGATGAGATCCGCCACCAGCACAGCTCCGGCGAAGCAGAGCACGATGGCGAAGGTCTTGAGCTTATCCGGCCGCTCGTGAAAGACCAGCCAGTTGAGGAGCGTGACCCAGACGGGGCTGATGAACATCAGCACCGTGGCGACGGACACCGGGATCCGCTCCACCGCCACGTTATAGGTGACGAAGCACACGCCGTAGGAGCTGGCCCCGTAGAAAGTGCAGACGAGGAGGCCCAGCCAGTCGATGCGCAGGAGCTCCCGGTTCTTCACCCAGAGGAGGAGGAAGAAGGCCGCGCCCGCCAGCAGGCAGCGCAGGAAGGAGATATCCGTGCTGCCCACGCCCGCGGCGCTGAGGCGGCGCACGAAGATGCCCATGATCCCCCAGAGGGAGGGGCCGATGACGGCCAGGGCGATGCCCTTGTGGGTGTTATCCAGCTTTGCCATGGTGTTCCTTCCTTCCTTCCCCGCGCGGCGCGGACGGTGATGCACCTCCGGCGGGTCGAGGTCATACCTCGCCCGGACTTCAGGAGGCGTTCCCGGCGGCGAAGCCTGCCCCCCGCCGGATTCAGCAGGCATTACCATAGCACAAAATTCCCCTCCGTGCAATAAAAAATGTCAAGGAAACAGAGGAAATTTTCATTCATGCTTGCGCAACATTTCCGGCCGGATTTTCCCGGAATCCTAGCTATTCTCCCGGTTTTCCGCCGCTTTTCCGGCTCTCTTTCCGCCTTTTCCGGCGGTCTCTGGCAGGAGCAGGCCGGGAGGCGGCCCGGGGCGATTGTCCTTGACGCTCCCACCGGGCCATGCTATACTGCTGGTAATGCCGGAGGCGGGCTGTCTGACCGCACCGGACTCTTTTGATACAGGAGCTGATGGTATGCCTCTCGATCCCCAGGTCGCCGCCTTTTACGGTGATTCCCTGAAAGCCATCCCCGACATGAGCACCGTCACTGTGGAGGGCACCCGCCAGGCGGTGGACACCGTCTACAACGACAAGGCCCAGTCCCCCGCCGTCTACGCGGTGGAGAACAAGACCATCCCCTGCCCCTGGGGGGAGATGCCCATCCGCGTTTACCGGCCCGACGCCAAGACCGGCCACGGGGCCCTGCTGTACTTCCACGGCGGCGGCTTTGTGATCCACAACATCGCAAGCCACGACTCCATCTGCCGCAAGCTCTGCCGCGACGCAGGGGTGGTGGTCATCAACGTGGGCTACCGCCTGGCGCCGGAGACCCCCTTCCCCGCCGCGCCGGAGGACGCCTACCGGGCCTTCTGCTGGGTCTATGAGAACGCCGCGGCCCTGGGCATCGACGGCTCCCGGCTGGCGGTGGCCGGCGACAGCGCCGGCGCCAGTCTCAGCGCTGTGGTGGCCCAGCTGACCCGCGACCGCAAGGGCCCCGCCCTGCGCCTGCAGATCCTCTGCTATGCCCCCACCGGGACCCTGGAGCTGAACGAGACCCAGTCCGTGAAGAACTGCGGCCACGGCGGCTACGTCCTCTCCCAGCCCCAGTTGGACTGGTTCTATGAGCAGTACCTCCGCAACGGGGCGGATCCCGACGACATCCGCCTGAATCCCGGCCGGGCCAAGGATCTTTCGAACCTGGCTCCCGCCCTCTGCTACACCGCCGAGTTCGATCCCCTGCGGGACGACGGCGAGGCCTATGCCGCGAAGCTCATTCTGGCGGGCAACACCGTCCGCTCCCGCCGGGTGGCGGGCATGATGCACGGCTTCCTGATGCTCTGGGAGCGCTTCGACGTGTCCCGGGCGGTGCTGGAGGAGATCGCTGGGGAGCTGAAGCGGGCCTTCGCCTGAGAAGGGAGCGCGCCGTGGCACCTCTCCCCCTGACCTCTCCCATCGCCGCCAGGGCGTACCTCCAGCGGAAGATGAAGGCCGCCCTGGCTGCCGGGCAGGGCCTGTCCGGCCTGGTGGACGCCTATGAGGCCATGTGCCTTCGCCCCATCCAGGGCATCCCGGTGGCCCAGGACGCCCGGCTCTTTGAGACCGGCACCTATTCCTTCTCCCTCCGGGGGACGGAGCGGCTGTTCCACTTTGACCTGGTGCGCCAGATCCCCTGCCCGGATCCGGACGAGGAGGAGTACCTCCAGATCCACCTGAGCTGCCTCTATCCCCCGTCGGAGGGGACGGCGGCCTTCCACCGGGTGCTCTGGGATTTTGACCGGGATCCCGGCTTCTTTGAGAGGATCCGCTCCTCGGCGGAGTTCCAGGCGCTGCGAGACCTGCGCCCCACCCGGGTGGAGCTCTATCTGGACGAGACCTGAACTAAAAAGGAGAGCCCCGCAGCGCAAGCCGCGGGGCTCTCTCTTGCACTTTTGACGCGGGAGGGTCATTCTTCCTGGGGCTTTACCCGCCAGTAGCCTTTGCCGTCCCGATCCAGGAGCTTTTCGCTGATCATGTCCCGGCGCAGGGTGCAGAAATCGTCGTAGTAATCCGCGATGATGAGATTGGTCTCCCGCTCGGAGTAGACCCGGTCAAAGTCAAAGGCCTTCACGATCTCCTCCAGGATGATGCGCTCCTTCTTGCGCTGGGCCGGGATCAGCTTCAGCTTGCCGTACTCGAAGAAGCAGTCCAGCACCTTCTGGCGGTACTGGGCGTCCCGCTGGGCCTGCGCCGCCGCCTCGTCGGACTCCTGGCAGAGGATCGCCAGGATGCTGGTCTCGAAGACCTCCCGGTTGAGGGAGTACATCATGTAGTACTGGCTTTTGTAGGAGGTCACGGCCCCGGCGTCCGCCAGCTTTTTGAGGTGGAAGGACACCGTGGGGGCAGTAATGCCCAGCCGCTGGGCCAGGCGCTCCACGTACATATCCTCCTTGGCCAGGGACTTGAGGATCTGCAGGCGGGACTTATCCGAAAGGCACTTGAAAAGGCGGATCGCCTCGGTTTCCGTCATTCCGCTTCCTCCTTCCAAAGGCTCTCCAGGGCCTCCCGGATCTCGCCCACGGTATCCAGCTTGATGCGCTCGATCCGCGCCTTCACCGGGTCGTCATGGGCCTGGGCCTTCTCATAGGAGGCATGCCAGCCGGAGGGGATGCTCTCCAGCCACCGCAGGAGGAAGCGCCGCGCCGCCTCCCCGTCCCCGCAGTTCCGCTCCGCCACGGAAAGCACCGTGCGGAAAATGTCATAGACGTTGGCCCGGATCTTTTCAAACGCGGCCTCATCCCCCCGGTCGTCGGCCCGGAGCGCCTGGCCGCGCCGCCCGCAGAGGGCGATCCTCTCTGCCAGCCAGCGATCCAGCTCCGCCATCTGTCCGTTCCTCACGGGATCACCTCCACCTCTCCCCGGCCCACGAAATCCACATGGTCATTGGCCTCGTTTTCGCCGCCGAACATCGTATTCGCGCCCAGCGCGATGTGGAACGTCCCCGCCATCTTCTCATCCAGCAGGGTGTCCCCGCAGAGGTCGGTGACGTTGGGGTTCATCCCCAGGCCCAGCTCGCAGACGATCCGGTTTTCCCGGGGCATCGCCGCAAAGCGTTCCGCAAGCTCCGGGTCGCTGCTGCCGGAGACCTCGCCGTTTACGATCCGCAGGGTCACGTCCGGGTAGCTTCGGCCCTCCAGGCGGAAGGTCTTGAAGAACACTTCCCCGTGGGTCTTCCCCTCCACCGGGGCGATATAGATCTCGCCGCAGGGAAGGTCGCCGTCCCCGGCGTCGATGAGCCATGTGCGGCCGGTGAGATCCAGCCGCAGCAGGCACCCATCCCCCGTGCGGAGCGCCACCCGCTCCGCCCCGGCGAAGCGGGCCGCCTCCCGGTGGCAGGCGGCGCGGACTGCGTCATAGTCGATGTCGTAGGCCCGATCCATCCGGCGGATGTAGTCCTCCGGGGCCAGGCCGGACTCCGCTGCGTTGGCCGCCGTGGGGATGCGGATCTGCGTGAAGCGCTTGCAGGCCATCAGCCGGCTGAAAAGCCGTGCCATGTAGCTGCGGTACTTCTCCATCCGCGCCTCCTCCAGCCGGGCGCCCAGCACCACGGGCTGGTAGGCAAACACATCCAGCACCGCGTCGAACTGGGAAAACAGGGCGAAGTAGCGCTCGTCAAAGCAGCTCGCCCCGGCGGCGGAGAAGAGCTCCCGATTGAGGGAGCGGGCCTGCTGCAGCAAGACCGGCGCCGCGCCCAGCGCGGCCACAGACACGACAAAGCGCTTGGCGATGTCCCTGTCCGCATCCTCCCCCCAAAAGTGTACCAGCACCAGTTCCCCGGCGGAAACGCCGCTGGCCTTCACGATCTTTGCAATGGTTTCCTGTGTCATAGGCTCACCTCCTGTCAGCGATTATATGGCACTCTCATCAAAAAGTCAAACTTGATTTGATGATTATGAAATTAAATTTTCCGTAGAAATTTGAAGGTCTTCTAAACGGTGTAGGTTCCCATCTTTCGCTCCGGTGAAAAAGCGCCCCCCCGGCCGCAGGGCCGGGGGGGCGCTTTCGTCTCTTTTTCGGCAGCGGCGCCGCGGGCAGGGGCGTTTTCCGGCGGCTTTCCCGCTGCACGGCGTGGGGGCTTCTCAGCGCTGGTACTCCACCACGCCGTCGATCATGGTGAGATCCACCTTCAGGGTGTGGATATCCATGGGGTCGATGGCCAGGATATCGTCCGAGAGGACGATGAGGTCGGCCAGCTTGCCCACCTCGATGCTGCCCTTGATGTGATCCTCATGGGCGGCGTAGGCGGAGTTCAGGGTGTAGCAGCGGATGGCCTCCAGCACGCTGACGGCCTGGGTGCGGTCGCACTGGAAGTTCTTGGAGCGGTCGTAGCGGTTCACCGCGCCGTCGATGACCTGGACGCCCACGGGGCCGGAGGGGGCGTCGGAGTGCAGGGCCACGTGGATGCCGGCGTCCAGCATGCTGCGGACGGCCTCGAGGTACTTGTTCCGCTCCGGGCCGTAGAACTCCGAGAAGTTCTTGCCCAGCATCTGGATGAGGCCCGTGTGGAGGACGGGGCAGATGTTCATCTTGGCCATGCGCTCAATGAGGTCGGGATCCACGATGACGCAGTGCTCGATGCGGTGGCGCAGGGAGCGGACGCGCTCCGGGTTCTCGGCGAAGCAGCGCTCGTAGCCCTCCACCATGAACTCGATGGCCAGGTCGCCCACGGCGTGGGCGGTGCACTGGCACTCGGCGTCATTGATCTCCTTGATGTAGCCCCAGGTCTCTTCCCGCTCCCAGCCCCGCTCCCGGGGGAGCTCCGGATCGTGGGAGTAGGGTTCCCGGGTGGCGCAGGAGGGGCCGCCGGTGCCGCCGTCGATCATGAACTTGCAGGGCCCCACCCGGAAGTGCTCATCGCCCAGGCCGGTCATAAAGCCCAGCTTCAGGAAGTGCTCGTTATCCTCCAGGGAGTAGGGCTTGCCGAAGATGGAGTGCAGGGCCATGTAGCTGCGCACCCGGAACTCCCCGTCCCGGCAGAGCTTCTGCATGGTGTGGTAGGAGGGGGCGTCGCACTCGCCCATGTCGCCCACGGAAGTGATGCCGTTTTCAAAGCACTTCTGCTGGGACTTGAGGGCGGCCTTGCGCTGCTGGGCGGGGGAGTAATCCACCTGGCCCCAGAGCCAGAAGTGGGTGTGGCCCCGCACCATGCCGGTGAGCTTTCCGTCGATGACCTCCACTTCGTCGGGGGGATACTTCTTGGCGTCCTCGGCGGTGTAGACCCCCAGGTACTCCAGGGCCTTGTGGTTATACATGCAGATGTGGCCGCCGCCGTGCATGCAGTGGACGGGGTTGTTGGGCGCGCAGTCGTCCAGCTCCTCGATGGTGGGATGGCGGCCCTCCGGGAAGAGGAGGGGCTCGTAGCCCATCATGGAGATCCACTTCCCCGCCGGGATGGTCTTGGCGGTGTCCCGGATCATCTGGAGCATCTCGGCGAGAGACCTGCAGTTTTTCTGGGTGGTGTCGATCATGCCGCACTCCATGTCGGGGCCCAGCATGCCGTTGAGGATGGGGTGGAAGTGGGCGTCGTTGAAGCCGGGCAGCAGGCTCCGGCCCGCAAGGTCGATGACCTTGGTATGGGGGTCGATGAGCCGGTCGATGTCCTCGTTGGCGCCCACGAAGACGATCCTGTTGCCCTTGACGCCCACGGCCTGGGCGATCTCGTCGCGCTCGTTGACGGTGACGACGCTGCCGTTCTTGAAGGCCACGTCCAGGTAGGAGAAATCAAAATTCACTTGCGTTCCGCCTTTCTCTTCTCTCTGGCCCCCGGTCTCTCCGCCGGGGGCGGTCTCTTCTTCTCTCCGGGGATCGCTCCCCTGCCGGAGGGGCGGGATCCCGGCTCCGGTGAAAGCTCTACCCGCCGCGCAAAGCGGCGGGCAGAGCACGGTTTCTTCCGTTTTCCCTTCCGGGAGATCAGGCGCGCTGATACTCCACCTTGCCGTCGATCATGGTGAGATCCACCTTGACGTCGTGGAGTTCGTGGGTGTCGATGGCCAGGATGTCCCGGTCGCAGATGATGAGGTCGGCCAGCTTACCCACCTCGATGCTGCCCTTGATCTTCTCCTCGTAGGACTGGTAGGCGGCGTTGTAGGTGCAGCAGCGGATGGCCTGCAGCACGGTGACGGCCTGGGTCATATCGCACTGGTAGCCCTGGCGCAGGTCGTAGCGGTTCACGGCACCGTCGATCATCTCAAAGCCCACGGGGCCGGAGGGAGCGTCGGAGTGCAGGGAGCAGACGACGCCCGCCTCCATCATGCTCTTCAGGGCGCCCAGGAACTTCTCGCGCTTGGGGCCGTAGAACCGAGCCAGGTTTTTGCCGTTTCGGATCTGCAGGCCGGCGTTGACGGAGGGGCAGATGTTCATCTTGGCCATGCGGTCGATGAGATCCTGATCCACCAGCATGCAGTGCTCGATGCGGTGACGGCGGGCCTTGAAGGCCTCCTTGTCCTCGCAGGCGGCGAAGGCTCTCTCGTAGCCCTCCACCATGAACTCGATGGCGCCGTCGCCCATGGCGTGGGAGGTGCACTGGCACTCGGCGTCGTCCACCTTCTTGATGTAGTCCCAGGTCTCTTCCCGCTCCCAGCCGCGCTCGGAGGGGGCGTTGGGATCGTGGGAGTAGGGCTCGCGGGTGTAGCAGGTGGGGCCGCCGGAGCCGCCGTCGATCATGAACTTGCAGGGGCCCACGCGGAAGTGCTCGTCGCCGAGGCCGGTGACAAAGCCCAGCTTCATCCAGTGCTCGTTGTCCTCCAGGGAGTAGGGCTTGCCGAAGATGGAGTGCAGGGCCATGTAGGAGCGGATCTTGAAGTCGCCGTCCCGGCACATCTTCTGCATGATGTGGTAGGAGGGAGCGTCGCACTCGCCCATGTCGCCCACGGACGTGATGCCCAGCTCCAGGCACTGCTTCTGGGACTTCATGGCCGCCTTGCGCTGCTGGGGCTCGGTGTACTCCACCTGGCCCCAGAGCCAGAAGTGGGTGTGGCCCCGGACCTCGCCGGTGAGCTTACCGTCCGCCACCACGACCTCGCCCTCGGGGTACTTCTTGGCGTCCTCAGCGGTGTAGACCTTCAGATACTCCAGGGCCTTGGAGTTATAGATGGCGTTGTGGCCGTTGCAGGTGATGGCCTGCAGGGGGTTGTTGGGGGCCACGGCGTCCAGCTCCTCCAGGGTGGGATAGCGCTGCTCCTTGAGAAGGGTGGCCTCAAAGCCCATGCTGGAGACCCACTTGCCGGGGGCCTTGGTGTCGGTGACAGCCTTCAGGATGGCCAGCACGGAGGGGATGTCCTTGGCCTGGGCAAAGCCGGTATCCACCATGGCGGAGTCCAGGTCGGTGCCGATCATGCCGTTGAGGATGGGATGGTAGTGGGAGTCGTTGATGCCGGGCATCAGGGTGCGGCCCTTGAGGTCGATGACCTGGGTCTTCTCGTCGATGAGCTGGTCGATCTCCTCATTGGTGCCCACGAAGACGATCTTGTTGCCCTTCACGCCCACGGCCTGGGCGATCTCGTCCTTGGCGTTGACGGTGATGACGCTGCCGTTCTTAAAGGCGATGTCCAGATAGGAGAAATCAAAATTCATTGGGTTCCTTCCTTTCTCAGATGAGATTGCAGCAAAACCTCCCGGGAGCGCTTCCCTCCCCGGATCCTCCCAGTGGGAGGTCATACCTGTATGATGTTATTATACATGTATGATGATTCACTGTCAATCCGCGAAAGACTACAAATCTTCCCGCCTTCCCTTGTGGAATCCAACAAATTGGCGGCTCCCGAGACCTTTCCCGTTCTCTTTTCCGTAAAAGGCCCGTAAAGATTTCCCGGCCCCGTCGGTCCGACGTCCGCTCACCGATCGGCGCTCACACCGCCCAGTTCTAGAGAGGCCAGGCAAAAAAACGCCGCCGCCCCGAAGGGCGGCGGCACATTCCGCTGGAGGATCGGTCAGTGAGCCTGCCTCCGGCCCCGGAGGGCCAGGGTCGCTGCCTGGGCAAGGCTGGGCAGCACCAGGGCGAAGACCACGGCCTTGACGACGCAGACCACCAGGCGCAGCGTCAGCATCCCGCTGATGAAGCCCGGGAACCAGTAGCCCATGAGCTTGCTGTCGAGATACAGCACACCGGTATTCAGCACCGTCACCACCAGCTCCGCCAGCACCACGGCGCTGATGCGCTCCCTGCCGCTCAGGCTGAAGTCCCGCTTCTTGGCCCAATAGCCCACGATGAGGCCGCAAAGCACATAGGGCAGGATCCAGAGGGGAGTCAGCATGGCGATGCCGTAGCGCAGCAGCTGATAGATGAGGGTCCCGATGCCGCCGATGAGCATGCCGTCCACCGGGCCGAAGAGCATGGCGCCCAGCAGGATGGGCAGGCTCTCAAAGGTGATCTTGATGTTTCCCATGTCCAGGGCAACGTAGCCCAGCACCGCACACATGGCGGCCAGCATGGCGTCCAGGGTCAGTTGTTTCGTTTTCATTTCTTAGCCTCCTGAATTTGAGGCCACGAGCGGTATTTCCTCGTGGCAGTGGATGCGGAAGCGGCAACGCAAGCGGTCCTCCCGCTTTTCGTTCAGCAGCAACTTCCCATCCGCTGACACTTGACGCGCCGTCCCTACTCTGCATCACTTTGGTTTTTTTATGGTCCTCCGGCCGCTGCCGGGTAAGGGGGTTCAGGGCCGGGCGCAGCCCCGGCCGGGACTTCAGCGCAGGCCCAGCTCCCGCCGGGCTTCGCCGATCATGTAGAGGGAGCCGCAGACGCAGATGACGTCCTTCTCCCCCGCCTCCGCCAGCACAGCCTTCAGGGCGTC
>CAKTSC010000012.1 GCA_934597465.1 uncultured Dysosmobacter sp. | reverse complement strand
TAACATATTGATAGCACAAGCCAGTTTGAATCGTAATCGAAATTATCTTTTCCGGATTTAGGACTATCAGGAAACTGGTACCCCTCAACATCCAGCTCTATACTGTTGCTTAACCCACGAAATAGCATGCTTGTCTCCTCGCCTCTGTAAACAAAAGTGGATGTAACATCCGTTACATCCACTTGATCTGGTTGCGGGGGAACGATCCCTATTCTTTATACAAACCGTTATGCCGATTTTGTGCGGATACAGCCAATCTTGATTCGTATGAAATTATGATAGAAAAGCGGCAGAGAGCTGCTTTATCATGCTGAGCGAGGTGTGTTCGGTTCCCCTGACGGCGTGAGGCTGAGGGTATTGTCTCCGAACCGTTTTCGGGACAGCCCCCACGGCATGTTTCGTCATCCTGAGGCCCTCAATGAGGAAGTGTATCTAAAAAACCGCCTCCTACGCCGGAAGCGGTCTTGTTTGCTGTCGAAGGATCGTCACTCCGCTTTCTCCACGTTTCGGGAGGCCAGGAGGGTGAGGCCGATGGTCGGATCCTCGTAGACGAGGTCGCCGATGTGGACCGGGGCATCTACGATGAGGTCCTTCAGGGCCGCTACCGCGGGGAGCAGGGCCGCCCGGGGGATGGGGGCGGTACTGCGGACGCTGACTAGGGGCAGCACGCCGCCGTTCACCGCCACGCTGGTGGTCAGGACACGGCGGGGGTCCGTCAGTTCCGTCTGGCCATAGGCGACGCCGTTCTTGCAGGCCGCGCCCTCCACCCTGGTCTCCCCGTTCTCCTGCCACACGGTGAGCAAGCACCCGTTGGGGCAGACCACGCAGGTCAATTCCATCTTCTTCATACGAGGCTCACCTCCACCTGTTCTGAGACGGGCACGTTCTTCACCTTCAGGCGGATCATCTCCGAGGGCATGACCCGCTTCATTTTCTTGCTGACCAGGGTCTTACCGCCCGCCGTGACCATCAGCTTTTGGTCCCGGCCGGGGAGCATGACCCGCATGGACAGGTAACCGTCCTCGCCGGCGGTCAGCTGTCGGGGCAGAACGTAGCGGATGCCGTCGGAGACGGTCACGGGGACCATCTGCTTGTTTATCTCACCCTTTAGATAGGCCGCCGCGTGCTCCGCCGCCCGTTCGCCTTCCTCGGACACCAGATCCACGAGGTCGTGGACGTGGAGGCCGTTGCCGCAGGAGAAGACACCGGGGACCGAGGTCATCAGATCCCCATCCGCCAGTGCGCCGCCGGTGACGGGATCCATCTCTATGCCGCAGGCCTTGGCAAGTTCGTTCTCCGGGATCAGGCCCACGGATAGCACCAGCACGTCGCAGGGGATGGTCCGCTCCGTGCCGGAGATGAACCGGCCCTTTTCGTCCACCTTGGCGGTGATGACGTGGGTGATATGGTCGTCTCCGTGGATCTCCTTTACGGTCTCTGCGAGGCACAGGGGGATATCGAAATCTTCAATGCATTGCCGCACATTTCTGGGCAGGCCCGAACAGAAGGGCAGCTTTTCGAGGACGCAGTGGACTCTGGCCCCCTCCAGGGTCATGCGTCGGGCCATGATGAGACCGATGTCGCCGGAGCCCATGATGACCACGTTCTTGCCAAAGGCGATGTTGCGCATGTTCATGAGGTATTGGACCACGCCCGCCGTGTACACCCCCGCGGGCCGGTTCCCGGGCACGGCCAGGGCACCTCTCGTGCGCTCCCGGCAGCCTGTGGACAAAATGACGGCCTTGGTCTGGACCTCGAAGAGGCCCTGGGGGGTGATGTAGGTCACCTTTTTGTCGGGGGTAAGCTCCACCACCATGGCGCCGGTGACGGCTTCCACCCCGGCGTCCTTAGCCATCTGGATGAATCGGGCCGCGTACTCGGGGCCGGACATGGCGCTGCCGAAGCGCAGCACGCCAAAGCCGTCGTGGATGCACTGGTTCAGGATGCCGCCCAGCACCGGGTTTCGTTCCAGGAGCAGCACCCGCCCCATGCCGCTTTCCTTTGCTCTGACCGCCGCTGCCAGCCCCGCGGGGCCGCCGCCGATGACCACAAGATCAGCTCGTTCCATGGTCACGCTCGCCCTCCTTTCACATAGCCCAGCAGGGGACGATCCCCCCGCCGCTTCAGGTCGATGTCCCCGGGTGCCTTGCCCTCAGAAAGCAGCAGCTCCACGATCCGCTGGAAGCAGTAGCCCCCGTTGCAGCGGCCCATGGTGGACCGGGTCCGGTTCTTCACGGCGATGACGCCGGTGGCGCCGATGGGGTTGTGGAGGGCCCGCTTCACCTGGGCCCGAGTCACGGTCTCGCAGCGGCAGACCACGTCCCCGTAGTCCGGATCTTGCTTGATCAGCGCCCGCTGCTCCGCCCGGGAGAGCTCCGCGAAGGGAGGGATGCCCCGGTAGGTGGAGACGAAATCGGGCTTTTCGACGAGCTCCGTATCCTCGGAAAGGATATCCAACACCATCCGGGCGATGGGCATGGAGGCGGTGATGCCGGGGGATTCAATGCCGATGAGGTTGATGAGGTGCTTCGCCTTGGGGCTCCGCTCGATGACGAAATCGCCGAAGTTGGCCTCGCCCTTCTTCACCAGCTTGGGTCGGACCCCGGCGTAGGTGCCGATGACGGTCCGCATGTTCAGCGTGGGTAGCAGGATCATGGCCTCCCGCCGGAGCTGATCCAGGATGGGCTCCGTGGTGCTGTAGTCCTCGTGATTTTCAATGTAGTCCGCGCTGGGACCGATGAGGATGTTCCCGTCCACGGTGACCGTGAGGTGGACGCCCAGCCCCCCTACGCCGGGCCGGGGCACCGGGTACACGGGCATCTTCAAGGCCCCCTTGTCCAGCAGGTAGTATTCGCCCCGGCAGGGGTAGATGGTGAAGGAGGGGTCCCCAGCCATGGCAGACACCCTGTCGGCGAAGAGGCCTGCCGAATTGATCAGGGTCCGGCAGGCGAGGACATGGTCCCCGGCCTGGACCCGATATCCATCCTCCGTGGCTTCCACGGCGGTGACGGGGCTGTTCAGGTAGTACTGGATCCCGTTCTGGGCCGAGGCCTCCGCCAGGTGGATGGAGTAGAGGAAGGGGTTGAACACGGCGGTGTTGCTGGAGAGCATGGCCCAGCTGGCGGGCAAATCGGGCTCGATGGCCCGGATGGCGTCCCCGTCGATGATGCTGAGGCCCTTGACCCCGTTCTTCTCACCCTGCTCCTTCAATTTGATGAGGGCCTGGCGATCCGCCTCGTCGTAGCCCACGATGAGCTTGCCGGTCTTCTTATAAGGGATGTCCAGCGTCTTGCACAGGGCCTCGAAGCCCTCGTTGCCCTCCACGCAGAGCTTGGCCATGAGGCTGCCGGGCCGGTTGTTGAATCCGGCGTGGACCACGCCGCTGTTGCGGCCGCTGGTGCCCATGCCCACGTCCAGCTCCTTCTCCGCCACGGCAACGGTGAGGTCGTAACGGCTCAGGGCGTAGGCGATGGCGCAGCCTACGCTCCCCCCGCCCACGATCAATACGTCATAGTTCGTCATTTGCATGCCTCGCTCAAAATTGTGATGGCGTCCTCCAGGGTGAAGGGCGCGTAGCCACCCGCCGCCATGTCTCCCCAGGGCAGGGCGTTCTGGGCCAGCTCCCGGACGACGGCTTCATCGGGGGTGAAGCCCAGGGCTTCCGTCAGGTTCACGGGCAGGCCCATGCGCCGGAAAAATGCTTCCAGGCCCAACGCCGCGTCCTCTGCTCCGAAGAGCTTTTTCAGGGCGTCCAGCTTGCCCGCGTCGTCCTGGGGCGCGATGAACCGAAGGTAGGCGGGCAGGATGGCGGTCATGCCCGCGCCGTGGGCGATGTTGTATTTCGCCGACACCGCGTGCTCCAGCATGTGGCAGAGCCAGTTCTCCTCGTGGCCCACGCCCAAAACCCGGGACATGGCCAGGATGCTGGCCCACATGAGGTTGCTCCGGGCGTTAAGATCGCCCGGCGTCTCACTGGCCACGGGGCCCCATTTGTAGACTGCCTCCAGGATGCCCAGGGACATGTTGTCGCTCACGTCCACCGCGTCGTCTCGGTGGAGGTACTGCTCCAGCACGTGGGAGAAGATGTCCGCCGCGCCGAGAGCCGTCTGCCGCTTGGGGAGCGTCAGGGTCAACGTGGGGTCGCAGATGGAGAAGGTGGGTCGGACGCTGGGATGGTTGCAGATCATCTTCTGTTCCCCCAGCCGATCTATGACTACGAAGCTTTCGTTGCTCTCGGAGCCGGTGGAGGCGATGGTCACCACCAGGCCGATGGGGTAAGCCCCGTTCTCGGCGCTCCTTTCCCCGCTGATGTAGGCCCAGACGCCTTCGGGGCAGGGGTTCTTCGCCAGGAGCGCCACTCCCTTGCAGGTGTCGATGACGGAGCCGCCGCCTATGCCCACCACCAGATCGCAGCCCTCCCGGAGGAAGATGGCCGCGGCTTCGTCGATCTGCTCCGCCCTAGGGTTGGCGGTGCAGGCGGCGTGGAGGTAATAGGGGACGCTCCGCTGGTCGAGGCCGGTCAAAAGCTGATCCAGCACCGGCAGCCGCACGTCGGCATAGGTGCAGACGAAGACCTTTTCAGGCTTCAGCTCCGCCACCAGCTCGGCGCAGCGGCCGCTTTCCCCGGGCCCGAAGACGATCCGGGTGGGGAATACGAACGTAAAGGGTTGATAGGGCATGGTTCACTTCCTTTCCGCCTGGTTCGGCTCCTTCACCAAACAGGCACCCAACAGGATCAAGAACACCAATATGCTGCAGAGGATATAGAGCCACCGGGGGAAGTGGGGGTAGAGGACAGCGCAAAGGGCCGTGACCACGATCCCCAGCCCGGAGGAGAACAGGTTTGCCAGGGCGTAGACCCCGCTTTGATACTCGCTGCCCGTGTATACGGCCAGGCCCCCGTCCACCTCGCTCTTGAGCATGCCGTACCCAAGAGCCATAACCAGGGTGGCGGCGATGGCCAGGGCGTAGGCCTTAGCCGGGATCACCACCAGGGCGACGAGGCCCAGCAGGGTGACGAGAGCGCTCATGCGGACCCCGAAGATCAGCCCCCGACGGCCGAAGAGGGGGTTGATGAGGATCATTGCAAAGAGCATCCCCCCATAGTAGACGCTGCCCAGGACCGAGGACTGCATGGCGTCCATGCCCAGCCGATCCGTGAAGTAGGGCACGAAGTACAGGCTGTAGTTGGACCCCAGGTTCATGTACACGTAGAACAGGATGTTGATGAGCACGAACAGCAGCGCCGCCCGGTTCCGGCGCAGGAAGGCCATGGCGTCCCCGTAGGGCTTGTAGGCCTCCTTGAAGAAGGCGGCGAGGCCCTTCCCCGCCGAGGCGGCCCGAAGCTTCTCGCCGATGGCGGTCTCCTTGAGGAGCATGTTCCGAAACAGGATCATGGCGGTCATCATGAGGAAGGAGACGATGAGGAACACCCGCTCTGTGGCCACCACCCCGTACCGGTCCACGAAGATGCCCGCGATGGGGATCAGCAGCCCCGCGGCCACGGTGATGATGTTGAACAGGTTGAAGGCCACGATCCGGCTCTCCTCGTCGCTGTCCTCGATCATGACGAGATAATAGGCGATGCTCATGATCTTATTGCTGTTGAACAGGATCACTGCGAGCAGCGCGAAGAAGAAGTTTTTGGAGAACAGGTATACGAGGGGCGGCAGGGCCGAGGACAGCAGGTCGAACACGAAGGTGGCCCGCTTCCGGCCCATCCGGTCCACCAGCGGTGCGGAGATGAAGCTGAACAGGAAGGAGGCCACGGTGCCCGCCACCATCAGGCGGCCCAGGGCCGTGTCCGTGAGGCCGATCTCCTTCAGGTACAGGCTGATGTAATAGGTATAGAAGGTGTAGGGCACGCCCCACAGGGAGTGGAAGGCGATGCACACCCGATCGTTCCCCTTGAGGCAGCCGAAGTAGCCGCCGACGCGCTTCAGGAAACCTTTTTTCACAGGCCCAGCCTCCTCAGGATCGGACCGTTCACCGCCCGTACAGGCCCGGTGATATGGTCCGGGATGTCGGTATGGCCCGCTTGGGCCGCGGTCAACGCCCCGGCGAGAGCCGCGATGGTGTCCGTGTCGCCTCCCAGCGACGCCCCCAGGGAGATGGCCCGATAGGCGCTGCCTTCCGCCGCCAGGAATAGGGCGAAGACCGCCCCGCACACGTCCGCCGAGGGGAGGCCCGTGCCCCAGAGGTCGTAGAGCCGGTGGAACAGTTCCTCGTCGGGGAGCCGGCCCCAGCTGGCCGCTTCCCGGATGCGGGCCGCGGAGGAAGCGGCGCAGCCCCGCCAGGGGGCCAGGGCCTCCGTCAGGGGGCCGTTCTCCAGGGCTGCTTCGACGACCTCAGCCACGGTGCCCCCGTTCAGGGCCGTGAGCAGGGCCGCCCCGTAGCAGCCCGACGCCTCCAGGGCTTCCGAGGTGTTGTGGGTGGGCAGCAGGGCGGCGCGGACGTTCTTCCGCAGCCGGTCCATGGTCTGGTCCGGGTCGAAGCACACCGCCGCCGGGATCCGCATGATGCCGCCGCAGGTGGTGCCGGTGCCTGCGGTGGCCGGGTCGGCGCCGTTCTCGATGGCAGTCAGCGCCTTGAGGGAGCTGGGCCCGATGTAGTGCTTCTCCACCGCCCTGGTCTCCCGTATCCAAACGAGGAGAGCGTCCACCGTATCCGCTACGGTGACTTGGCCCTTCGCCCGGTACCGCTCCAGCAAATAGGCCACCTGCTCCGTGTCGTCGGTGACGGAGCCGGGGGTCAGGTTCCCATGGTTCTGGGAATCCTTTTGGCTCAAAAGGCGGGTGACGCCGTCGGGGAAGGCGCGCTCTATCTGGTCACGGGTCATGAACTCCGTGGCCATGCCCAGGGCGTCCCCGCAGGCGAAGGACAGCAGGGCGGCGTCGATGCGCGCTTGCTTGTCAGGCGAAATGCTCACAGAGGAATTCATACCCCTTTCTGATCTTTTCCTGGGTGTCGGAGAGATAGAACTTGTAGGCGGGCTCCAGGGTGTAGAAGCCCTCGTAGTCGCCCAAGGCGTCCTTAACGTCCGCCCAGTCCGTATCGCCCTCGCCGGCGGACAGGTGCTTGATATTGCCCAGATAGTCGCTCATGTGCAGGTGGCAGGGAGGGCAGGCGCGGATGAAGGCGGCCGGGTCCTCATCCGCCTCCCGAGCCTCGGTGGTGTCCACCATGGGCCGGATGTTGGGATGGCCCAGCTCCTTCACGTAGGCGGTGAGCTTCTCCGCCGTGGAGCAGGTGTAGGGAGAATTCTCCATGGCCATGAGGATGCCGCGTTTGCCGCACTCATCGGCGAGCCACAGCAGATTGTCGACCACAGGCTTTTCCAGCAGCTCCTCGTAGCCGGGGTAGCTAGGGGAATGAGGATGGACCACCAGCACCTGGCAGCCCATGCGCTGGCCCATGGTCAAGAGGTCCCGGGAGAAGTTGCGGCCGTCCTCCCGCATGGTCTTATGCGCCGTGTAGAGCACGCCGAACATGACCAGGGGATAGTGGATGGAGGCGAGGCGGATGCCGGTCTTTTCGAACTTCCTGGTGGCTGCCTCGGAGGCGTCGGAGATGGCCTGGGGCATGAGTTCGGCGTAGTCGAACCCGGCGGCTTTGATCATGGCGAGAGCGTCCTCGGACTCGTAGGGGAACAGGGCCCCGGTGGAAAACGAATACTGTGCTTGCTTCATGGCGTTCTTCCTTTCCTTGCTATGGGCAAAGGCGCGCATATCCGTGCCCTTGCCCATAGGGGCGGTCTCCCGCCCCTGGGAAGAAGGCTTAGCCTTCGTCGATCTCGCTTTGCAGGTCCTTTACGGCCTTGTCGAGGAGGGCCTGGCTGGTGCCCCGGTTCTTCTCCAGCTTGTTGAGCATGTTCCGGATGAGGCTGTCCATGGTGCCCATCTGCTCGAAGTGGGTGTAGGCGAAGATATAGTCCAGCTGTTTGAACGCGATGCTGTAGAGGGCGTTCTCGCTGAGGGCCTTCTGGATGTCCGGGTTGTCAAGCTCCGACTTGCGGATGGGCAGATACCCGGTGGCCAGGGCGAACTCAGCGTTGTTCTCGGCGGTGGTCAGATAGGAGACGTACTCCCAGGCGGCCTCCACCTTCTGGGGATCATCGGTGAGGATGACCATCACGTTGCCGCCCAGAGCCAGGGACTGGTTCTTGAAGTAGGGCATCTCGATGGCGCCCAGCTCGAACTCCGTGGCCCCCTTCCAGCGGGAGATGCGGTTGGAGGTGGCGGCGATGAAGGCGCAGTTGCCGGACAGGAACCGGTTCTCCGCGTTGTCGTGCTCACCGGCGGCCATGATGCCGGAGGTGACCAGGGAATACCAGAAATCGGTGACCTCCAGGGCCGCCGCGTCGTTGTACACGGGCTTGATCTTCCCGTCCTCGCCCTGAACCACGATCTCGCAGCCGTTTTGCTTCAGCATGGACTTGAAGAGCCAGGGGGCGTCGGACACGTCGAAGGCGGTGAAATCCTTGCCCTCGCCGCCCAGCTTGACCAGCAGATCGGCGCACAGGTCATAGAACTCCGGCCAGGTCTTGGGGGGGGTGGTCATGTCCACGCCGGCCTTCTCCAGCAGGGTCTTGTTGTAGTACATGACCTGGGTGGAGATGCCGAAGGGCACCGCGCAGATGCCCTGGCCCATGTAGGTGCAGTAATCCAGCATGCCGGGGAAGATGTCGTCCACATCGAACTCCGCCTGCTTGACGAGCTCGTCCATGGCGTAGTCGTTCCGGCCGCCGGTGTAGAGGGGACCGGCGTACATGAGGGCCACGTCGGGCTGGGTGTTGGTTAGCAGGGCCGCGCTGACCTTAGTGGCGGTGTCCGCGGAGCCGCCGGAATAGGAGAGCTCCAGATCCACGAGATCGTTGCCTTCGTCAAAGGCTTTGGACATGGCCACGAACTTGTCGCCGCTGGTGCCGCTGACGGCGTACCAGACCTGCAGGGTCTGCTTCTCCCGGGCGGGGGCCTCGGTGGGGGCGGTCTCGACAGGCTTTTCTTCCGTCTTGGACTCCGTCTTGGCTTCGGTCTGCTGGGCGGGGGCGGCGGTGGGGTCCGCCTTGTTCACCGTGTTGGCGTATTGGCTGACGCACCCGGGCAGGAGCAGCAGCGCCACGAGAAGGAACGCGATGACTTTTTTCATGGGTTTCATAGTATCTCCTTTCATTGTGTCCTTAGGATTTCATGCCAGTCAGGGTGATGGAACGGACCAGCTGCTTTTCGCAGAAGATGAAGATGATGAGCACCGGCAGGATGGCCATGAGGGAGGCGGCCATCATGACCTGATACTCGGAGGAGGATTCCTGCATCAGGTACTTTAAGCCGATGGGCAGCGTCCTGTACTCCGTCTTGGTTGTGACGATCAGGGGCCAGGTGTAGCTCTTCCAGTTCCCCAGGAAGGAGAAGAGGGTGGCCGTGGAGATGGCGCCCTTGGAGTTGGGCACGATCACTCGGGTCAAAACTCTAAAATACCCGCAGCCGTCCAGCTTGGCGGAGTCCACCAGATCCTTGGGGATGGAGTCGAAGTAGCTCATCAAGAGGAGCGTGGTGAAGGCCGTGGTCACCTGGGGGAAGATGATGCCCGCATAGCTGTCCAGCCACCCCAGCGACGCCACCAGCAGGTACATGGGGATCATGGTCACCACCATGGGCACGAAGAGGCTGGAGCGCATGAAGGCCAGAAACAGCTTCTTGCCGGGATAGCGGAGCTTGGTGATGGAGTAGGCCGCGAAGATGGAGATGACGATCTGCAGCACCGTCTCGATGACGGAGGTGACGATGCTGTTGAAGTAGTACCGCCAGAAGGGGATCATCTCGAAGACCTTGGTGAAGTTCTGCCACTGCCACTGGGACGGGATCCACCGGGGCGGGTAGGCGTACACGTCCGCCTTGGTCTTGAAGGCGGAGAGGATCATCCACACAAAGGGGAAGAGCATGAACAGGGCGCCGATGGTGAGCATGACGAACACGTACCACTGGTAGCCGTTCAGGTGTTTGCGACGGATGCGCATGGGCTGGATATCGGCAGGCTTACTCATAGTCCACGTCCTTTCTCGCATCCATGGCGGAGCGGATCTGGGTCAAGATGAAGATGACGACGAACAGCAGCAGCGCTGCGGCGGAGGCCCGGCCCATGCGGCCGTTGGTGAAGGCCTGCTCGTAGATGTAGCTGACGATGAGGCGGGTGGATCCAAGAGGGCCGCCGTTGGGGGTCATGACGTTGATCTCCGTGAACACCTTGAAGGAGTTGATGATGCACATGATGACCACGAAGTTGGTGATGGGACGAAGCAGCGGGAACTTCACCTTCCAGAAGAGCTGCCACTCGTTGGCTCCGTCCAGCCGCGCAGCCTCGAGGTACGAGTCAGAGATGTTCTGCAGGCCCGACAGGAACAATACCACGTTGTAGCCGAGGCCCTTCCAGATGGAGAACAGGAGGATGGAGAGCATGGCGGTGTGCTCGCTGTAGAGCCACTTGAGCTCCGGCAGACCCAGGAAGGAGAGGATCTGATTGAAGGGGCCTACCTGGGGATCGTAGAACCATATCCAGATGAGGCTGGAGGCCACCATGGGCACCACCACGGGGGCGAAGTAGGTGGACCGCAGGAACTTCTTCAGGGGGATATTCTTGTCGAGCTGCACCGCGATCAGCAGGGCTAACGACGTGTCGAAGATGAGCTTGGCCGCCGAATATTTGCAGGTGTTCCACATGGACAGCCAGAAGTCGCTGTTTTCCAGCAGGTACCTGTAGTTGTGCAAGCCGATGAAGGACATCTCGCCCGTGGCCATGTTGAAGTTGGTCAGGCTGAGCTCCACCACCTGCACCACCGGGATCACGAAGGTGAACACCAGGAACACGATGGAGGGCACCAGCAGAAGCACGCCCACCACGATCTCCGGCACGGAATAGGTGTTCCGTCCCAGGGTGATCTTGCGGATGGCGCGTGCAGGCGGCTGTGCGGCCGCCGAAACGTTCTTTTCCATAGGCTCATCTCCTTTTGGCGATCAGGACATCTTGGGGGACATAGTGCAATGTGACGGCCCCGTCGGTCAAAGGCCAGGGGTTCCCGTCGCACACGGCCAGGATGGAAGGATCGAGGCCGGTGATGGCGATCTCGTCCGCCGCCGAAAAGAGCAGCCGCTCCTCGGGGGCGAAGGCGTCGTAGCCCCTGTGGTCCGGCTCGTAGCTGACCAGGGGCCGGGCGCTCAACGTGAGGGCGCCCTGGGTGGGGGAATCGGGGGCGTAGCAGTAGATGCCGTGGACGGCTCGCCCGTAGAGCCGGTCCTGAACCAGGGGGGCGGCGATGGCCTGTCCCACGGCGGGCAGGGACACGGGGAGGGGCCGACCGTTCTTCGTCACCCGGGCGTGGGGACCGAACACGTTTTCAAGGGGCGTGCCCCGGGCGACACGGCCCTCCGTCAACAGCGCCTGCCCGTCGGCGGTGACGGTTTCTCCGTCCAAGGTGGCGAGGTAGGTGTTTCCCAAAACCACGTCGTTGTACCCCGCCGCGATCCGGCGGCCGCGGTCATACACGGCGATGGCGTCCCCGGATACGAAGCGCAGGGCCTCCACCGGGGGGATGGGATCGTCTCCGGACAGGGTGACGATGGGGCCCACGTTGGCGGTGCCCAGGCCGATGCCCAGCAGGGGCACGATCTTGCGGGCATCGCCCAACGCTTCCGCGGCGTAGGCGGCGGTGCCGTCGCCGCCCAGGGTGACGATCATCTCCGCCCCGGCGGCCAGGAGGGCTCGGACGCTGCCGAAGAGCTTTTCCACGTACCCGCCTTCAGGTTCCGGCAGCAGTTCCGCCTGGGTAAAGCAGGGGGCGGTGGGTCCGGCCACGGTCAACAGCTCATGGCCCTGCCAGCACGCCTCCAGCCGGGAGGTCACCGCCTGGGCCCTTTGCCCGTGACCGGCGGAGGGGTTGACCAGAACGCCGATCCTCATGGCTCGATAACGATCTTGAAGGCCCGGCCGTCCTTGAGGAAGTCGAAGGCCTCCTGCCCCTTGTCCAGGGGGAAGGTGTGGGTGATGAGGCGGCGGTAGTGGTCGGGGTTGTTCCGCACGGCCTCATAGGCCATCCTGAAATGGTCCAGTTTAAAGCCGCTGCTGCCCATGACGGCCACCTTCCGGTAGTGGAGGTCGTGGGCGTCCACGTTCAGCACCGTGCCCGAGGGGAGCCCGGCGAACACGTGGACCCGGCCCCCGTTGTGGATGGAATGGATGGCCTGCTCCACCAGTTCCTTCTTGTTCACTGCCACGAAGATGCGGGTGAATTCCTTCATATTGTACTGTTCCAAGGGTGCCGCCGGGATGCCCCAGCCGTTGAGGCAGTCCCGCCGAAGCTCGTTGAGCTCCGCCACCTGCACGTCGATGCCCCGATCCTTCAGGGTGAAGGCGATGAGGGCGCCCATGGGGCCGCCGCCGATGACCAGGGCCCTGTCCTTCTCGGTGACCTCCATCTGCTCCACGCCGTCCAGCACGCACGCCAGAGGCTCCACCAGGGCGAAGGCCTTGTCCGGCCCGGGGATGGAGAAGACGCCCCGGGATACGAAGGACAGAGGGACGCTCACCTTCTCACAGAAGGCGCCGTCCCCCACGTACTCTTTGTTTTTGCAGCTTTCCCCGTTGCCCTGGCGGCACTCCTCGCAGACGCCGCACTCCCCGTAGGGCGCCACGACCACATAGTCCCCGGGGGCGTAGCCGCAGCCCGCCGGCGCCTTGTCCACCACGCCGTAAAACTCGTGGCCCAGGATCGCGGGGGGCTTGAAATAGGGGTGCCCGTGGAGCAAAGTCTTCAGATCGGTCCCGCAGATAGCACAGCCCAAAACGCGTACCAGAAACTCTCCCTGGGGTTCCGGCACGTTGCGGACTTCCAGCTGCTTTTCAGCGACATACACCAACGCTTTCATCTGCTTCAACTCCTTATCATAGTATAGATGGCTTCCGCGGTGACGCTGTCCGTCACCAGCATGTTGTAGTATCCGGCTCGTGCGGCGGCGATGAGGGCGGGGACCTTGTCCCGCCCGCCGGCGAGACAGATCACCTTGCGGACCCGGCGAAGATCGGCGGCGTCGAAGGCCACCCGCTCGTAGCCGGAGATGTTGGGCACCAGGGTGCCGTCCGCTCGGAAGAAATGGGTCAGCACATCGCCCACAGCCTGGGCCAGGAGCGATCGTTCGGCAGGCTGGGCGTTCACCTCGCTGATGAAGAAATGATCGGCGCCCGGGGCGGTCCCTACGCCCACGATGGCGGCGTCGAGATCGTCCCAATAGCGGTGCAGCTGCTGGAGCCGCTTCTTTTCCAGCTCCGACAGGACCACTTCGCTCTCCCGGAAGGCGGGCACGTTGATAAAATAGGTATGGGCCCGGAACCGCTCGCCCATCCTGTCCAGGATGGCGTTCACCTGCATGGCCGGATTGTCCGTGCCGGAGGCGCCGATAAGGGGCACGAACAGCTTCTCGGACTCCGCCCCCCGGTGAGACAGGACGCAGCTCATGCGGTACACGGTGCGGCCCCAGCCCACGCCCACGGTCCGGCAGGATTTGAGCTCTTTGGGGAGGAAGCTGGCGGCGGCGGTGGCGATGGCCTCGATGACGTCCTCCTCGGCGGCGGTCTCGTTCAGGGGCGCGATGGTCACGTCCTTCAGCCTCAGCTCCCGGATGAGATCATCCCGAAGCTCGTTGAGGCTGATCCGACCCGGCATGCGCACGGTGATCTCCACGATGCCTCGGCTGCGCGCCTGATCCAGCAGCCGGGAGATCTGAGAGCGGGAGATGCTCTCCGCCGCCGCGATCTGGGCCTGGGTCAGACCGTCCATATAGTACATCTTGGCGATACGATACATCTGCATCATATCCGTGCGATTCCGAGGCATAGGGCAGCTCCTGGGTTATTTGTTATGGATGAAGGATGTGGTGCAGCTTTTCGATGCGCTCTGCGGCGTCCTCGCTCTGGAACAGGTTCCGCCCGAAGCAGAAACCCTTGACGCCGCAGCGGACGGCGTCTGCCGCCGTGTCCAAAATGTCCGCGCCCTTGGGACCGCCGGCGAGGACGATGGGCACCGGGCAATTTTTGACTACGGCCTCGAAGTTCTCGGTATAGAAGGCCTTCACCACGTCCGCCCCCAGCTCCGCGGCCACCCGGGCCCCGTTGGCCTGGATGTCGAAGGTCTGGGTCTTGGTGAAGTCGTCGGCCAAGATCTCCACCACCACGGGGATATGGAGCCGGTGGAAACCATCGATGGCTTCCGCCGCGTCCTGGATGCTCCGATAGTCGGCGCCGCCCAGGACCATCATCATCACCACCGCGTCCGTGCCCATAGCGAGGGCCGTCTCTGGGCTGACGAAGTTCTTGTTCACGTTGGTGAACTCCGTGGACAGGAAGGTGCCGCCGAAGGAGGTCCTGAGGATGATCTTCTTATGGAGCAGCTCCTTCTCAGCCAGCCGAGCCACCCCGGGGTTGATCAAAAAGGCGTCCAGTCGGGAGTCCTTCCGGGCCCGGATCACGGAGACGGGGTCCTCCAGCCCGTCCACCAGGCCGCACTGGGGCAGATCCATGGCCATGGCGAACAACTTTCCTTCGTTGGAGAACAGGCGGGCAACGTTGCGCTCTAATCCATTCATAGTAAAACCCCACTTTCGAGTTTTTTTTATTGTGCCACAACCTTGGATCAATTACAATCCGCTCGGAAAGATTTGCACATTTGTCCATCACCTTTTTGCATAATATCCTGTAAAAAGCGAGAAAAGCATCGGCAGCGCGACGCTTTTGCGGCAGGGGAGCGATTTGAGCATTTGTGAAAAATGAAGAAAAAACTGGACAGGGGGAAGGACCTGATTAATATATATCGTATACGGGCGGTCTGCCCCACGGGGTGCGCCGCGGCGTACGACACATCATTTTGAAATAAAA
>CAKTSC010000011.1 GCA_934597465.1 uncultured Dysosmobacter sp. | reverse complement strand
GCTTTTCCCAGCCCAACAAAAAGAAGCGGGACTACCCGCTGAAAGGCAAAGCCTTCTGCGGCTGCTGCGGTCATGCGCTGTCCCGCACCATGCAGAAAACTTCGTATTACTATTGCCGCCATTCCGAGGCGGACGAAGAAAGTACTGAATCTGGTAACGGAGGAACAACGGCCACTATGTGCACGCGTGAATAACGGCAAGGCGTTTCTACTGTTCCCTCAGAACCTTCTCGCTCCGATCTGCGACTCTGACTTTCGTTTGATTCTGCTGTCGGCAATGCGGTATGCGATGGGCAGGAATACTTATATGCCCGTGGTGGTTTCCGATTATATTAAGCGGCACCTTGAAGACTACGCAGAGCATGAGCCGAATTCAAATCCTTGATAGGGTCTTTTAGATGCACTTGAATCCGAGAAGAGAGATCGAGCTACTCGTCAGGCAAGGAAAGCCAAGTCGTATCCAGCCTGCAGAAAGCCTTCACTTTGAGTGCTAATCGAAAAATATCCATGATAAAATTACGATGAAAGTCAACAGCGTTTTTCTCACAAGGCGCAGATACTTTCCCTTACTTCTGGTACGCTTTCCCTTAAAATGCAGCTCGTATTAAGAGAAAGTCCCTATTCTTTGTCTATAGCGATGCAAATTCTGCGCTGCCTATGCGGTTCTTTCTGTCTGCCGAGGATTTGAAGCACCGGTCTGCGCCCAAGCTCCCTTTTCGTGCCCCGCATATTTCCCAACTGAAAACGGCGTTGCCGCAGGATACGCTGCCGCAAAATTTTCCCCAACCGGATTGACAAAACGTGTCCTATGATATATAATTCATATTATATATAATTTAGATTATATATTGGGGGACACGTCCATGCCGGCGAAAGCAAAAGTCACAAAAGAGATGATCGTTGATGCGGCCTTTGCGGTTGCCCGCGAAACGGGCGCGGAAAACATCAGCGCAAGGACGGTGTCGGAACGGCTGCATTGCTCCACGCAGCCTGTCATGTATCATTTCGCAACGATCGGGGAACTGAAACGGACGGTCTATGGGAAGGCAGACCGGTATCATTCGGAATATCTGATGAACCGGAAGCGCCCCCAAGAGGGCGCTATGCTTGGGATCGGGATGAATTACATCCGCTTCGCCATCGAAGAGCCGCAGTTGTTCCGCTTCCTTTTCCAGTCGGATTACTTTCGCGGGAGTACCCTGCTGGAACTGGTCGACGCCGAGGAGCTTACCCCGGTTCTTTCGGCGATGCAGGCAGCCTTGGGGGTCGGAAGGGAACAGACAAAGAAGGTCTTTCTGACGGTTTTCCTGTTTGCGCACGGATATGCGAGCATCATCGCAAACAATGCCATGAAATACGACGAGGAGCTGATCCGATCCCATTTGGAGCAGGCGTACCGGGGCGCGATCCTGGCGGCGCAGGAGGGAACGGTATAAGTAATAGGGGAAAACGGGCAGCCGATGGGGAGATTCCGGACGCTTTCTATCAGACTGGGCGCCGTCTTGCTCCACGGAACTCCGCCTGAAAGACCAGGCCGTACCCTATTGACAATTTATCGTTTCCGGCTATAATGTGCAATGCGCATCATTTGATGCGCATTAAGCAATGCGTTTCAAGAAGAAAGGTTCCGGGCGGCGGCTCTGAAAAACGAGTAGGTGATAGGAAATGACGGAGATCCTGCCATCCGGATCGGACTGGCTTCGCTGCCCCAGATGCGGCGGCAAAACGAGGACTCAGGTGCGGCCGCACACAGTGCTGGAAGACTTTCCGCTGTTCTGTCCCAAGTGCAGATACACCTGTGTGATCGACTTCAGGAACGGAAAAACGGAAGAGATCAAAATGCCAGACGCTTAGACGCAGTGCAGACCGGGACAAGCGGTTTGCACTGCGTTTGTCGTTTTTACGGGAGAATTACGAGAGAAAGGGAGACAGGGAGGAAAACAGCATGAAAAACAGCGCACTGGTCGGCATCGACCTTCAGAATGACATCACGAAAAACTACCGGGAGATCATCGAAAACGTCAACGCGGCCATCGACTGGGCCGCCCAAAGGGAGCTGTGGGTCATTTACATTCAGCACAACAACCTGTCCGCGGGAACGAGGACATTCAAGCCCGGCGCCCGCGGCGCGGAGCTGGTGCCGGAGCTGAAGGTCGTATCCGACCATATCTTTACGAAAGCAAAGAGCAGCGCCCTGACCAGCGAGGCATTCGCCGCTTTCATTCAGGAGCACGGCATTACTGAGTTTTATCTTGCCGGGGCGGACGCCGCGGCCTGCATCAAATCCAGCTGCTTTAACATGGCGAAAAGCGACTACGGCGTTCATGTGCTGTCGGACTGCATCACCAGCTATGACAAGAAGAAGCTGCCGGAGCTGCTTGCCTATTATGAAAGCAAGGGCTGCTCCGTCGAGGAACTTCCGGAAGTCGTCCAAGGAACGAAAGACCTTTGGGATGAGGAGCGATGAGACCCAATAAACTGCTGAACCCGCTTTCCCAAATCATTGGGGCGGGCATCGAGCTGCTCTCGCTCCTGTCCGGCCTTCTGCTCTTTGACCGTCTGCGGCTCCGCGACCTTGTGATCGACGGCGCGTTGGTCTACCTCATATTCTTCCAACGAATTGACCGGACCGGATCATAGGGAGGAACTCTCATGGACACGATTTTGAATTCTATCCGCGTTGCGGGAAATGTGCTTTCACACTCGCTCCGCACCGTCCCATTCTGCTGGGCGGCGGTTGGCTTGGCAGTGGTGTTTCTGGCCATTCGCGGTGTGACGAAGAGAAAGAGCGGCAAAAAGCGGGAAAACGATTCCTGCCTGGAGGGAATGTGTCTCGGCATGTGCTTCGGCCTGCTGATCGGGACAATGCCGGAGACCTGCATCGGCGCTGCGGTCTCCCTCGGCATGATCGCCGGCCTTGCCGTCGGGATGCTCCTTCCGGGGAACGCCCAAGGCGCGGGAGAGTGAGCCGGACAGCCGAGGGGCATCCTCGGCGCAGACACCGGTGACGGAGGATCCGGCAGGCCGGTACTTGAAATATTGGCAGTACAGGAGGAAATACCGTGAAAAAGCTATATGAGAAGAATGAACTGACCTTTGCCATCGCGTGGATCGCGGCTTACTGCGTTCTGCAATCCCTGGCGAATCCGCTGAACAAAGCCATCGGGGTGGAATACGCCGCGAGCGCCGCCTTCTGCGTCCTGCAGACCGTGGTTCTTTTCACCTTCCTCCGGAAGAACGGCCTGCGGAAGCGGTATGGCCTTTGCAGACCCTCCGCCCCTGCCGGCCGGTTCCTCTACTATGTGCCGCTGCTGATCCTGGCATCGGGAAACCTCTGGAACGGCACCGCAGTCAATTACTCCCCGGCGGAAACGGTCTGCCGGATCGTGTGCATGCTCTGCGTCGGCTTCCTGGAGGAAGTGATCTTCCGGGGCCTTCTGTTTACGGCCGTCGCGAAAGATAATATCCGCTCCGCGGTCATCATCTCCAGCGTGACCTTCGGCATGGGGCATCTCATCAACCTGCTCAACGGCAGCGGCATGGATCTGGGAAGCAACCTGTGCCAGATCGTCTTTGCCATCGCGGTGGGCTTCCTGCTGGTCACGATCTTTTACCGCGGCGGCAGCCTGCTGCCCTGCATCCTCGTCCACTCCGCCATCAATACCCTCGGCACATTTGCCGATGACGCGGATCTTACCGCGGAAATGCGCCTGCTCCATCTCGCAGTCCTGATCGCCATAACGGTGGCCTATACCCTGATCCACACAAAGACGCTCCCGAAAAAACGATGGGAATGACGAGCGGGTTTGGATCTGCGGGCGGCATGATGGAAGTGAGCGGTTCCATCCGGAAAATCAGGCAGGAGGAAGTGGAGAAAGCCTTGCTTCTTGTCTGGCGGGTATTCCAGGAGTATGAAGCACCCGGCTACACAAAAGAGGGCGTGCAGGAGTTCTATCAGAGCAGTCACAATGAAAACTACTTATCCAACCTTGATTGGCACGGAGCGTTTGCCGAAGAGAAACTGCGTGGCGTGATCGCCGTGAGAAATAAGGGAACCCATATCGCATTGTTTTTTGTGGATGGGAAGTATCACCGGCAAGGCATTGGAAAGCGTTTATTTCAGACTGTGCAGGTAACGTGCCGCTCTGATAGAATGACCGTCCATTCGTCGCCGTACGCTGTCCCCGTATACCATAAGCTCGGCTTCCGGGATACGGGCCCCGAACAGGTGGTGAATGGGCTGCGGTTTACGCCGATGGAACGGGAGACGGAACCCTTTTTGCCGGAGTTGGCGCCGTTTCTGGACGGAGAGGGATTGCTTTGATTCAGATCAATGGAGGCAACAATGAAGAACAGAGATATACTGATCGGCTGCTGCGGACTGGACTGCGAGACCTGCGACGCCAGGATCGCAACGCTCACAAACGACAACGCCCTGCGCGAGAAGACCGCTGTCCTGTGGACAAAACTCAACGGGGTAACGATCACGCCGGAAATGATAAACTGCACCGGCTGCCGCGCGGAGGGCCCAAAGACCCCCTTCTGCGACCGGCTCTGCCCCGTACATCACTGCGTCCGGGAAAAGCGCCTGGACACCTGCGCGGACTGCCCGCAGATGGTCGGATGTCCAACGCTGGGGCGCATCGCCGCAAACAGCCCCTTCGTTTGGGAGAACCTGAACCGGCTCCGCGCTGAGAAGCGGGTGGAACCGCGTGAGAGCGGCTGCAATGCCTGACACAATGACGGTAAACGGCACGGAATATACCGTGCTCCGGCTCCTTGGGAAGGGGAAAGGCGGTTATTCCTACCTCGTGGCGGACGGAACGGCACGGTATGTTCTGAAGCAGATCCACCACGAGCCCTGCGAATACTACACCTTCGGCGATAAGCTGCAGTCAGAGCTGCGGGACTATGAGACACTGCGGAAGCTGGGCATCCCCATGCCGCGGCTGCTGGCGGCGGACGCCCCGCAGGAGCGCGTCTTGAAGGAGTACATCGCCGGGGCAACGGTGGCGGAGCTGCTCCGGCAGGGACGGATGGAACCAGGCTGGCTTGCGCAGGTGCAGGCCATGTGCCGCCTGCTGTACCCGGCTGGGCTGAACATCGACTACTATCCCACCAACTTCGTCCCGCGCGGCGGGATCCTTTACTACATCGACTACGAGTGCAATCCTTACATGGAGCAATGGGACTTCGCGCACTGGGGCATCCGGTATTGGACGGCGCGGGCGCCGGAAGGGCCGGGGGAGCGGGAAGACCTCCCGGAAGACCGGCCCGCGCCGTCACGGCCGTCCCCCTGACAGCGCGGCGCCGGCACACGGATACGTTATTCGGGAGGGAACACGGCATGAACTATCTTCGCATCACCAGGGACAACATCGACCGGGAGCACATCTGCTGCGCCATGTCCGGCAAGCAGAGCCTCCTCAAGAAGGCGTGGCTCCGGCAGCGCCTGGAGGAGGGCCTGGTTTTTTACCGGAGCGAGGAGCGGGGCAAGTGCTTCATTGAGTATCTCCCGGCGGAGAACGCATGGGTTCCCATCCGGGCGGAAGGCTATCTCTACATCAACTGCCTGTGGGTCGCGGGTTCCCTGAAGGGGCACGGCTGCGCCAACGACCTGCTGGCGGAGTGCCTCCGGGACGCCGGGGCTCAGGGGCGGAAGGGTCTCTGCATCCTCTCCGCCCAGGGCCGCAAGCGGGAGTTCCTGGCGGATCGGAAGTTCCTGGCCCACAAGGGCTTCCGGGTGGCGGACGTGTCCGACTGCGGCATCAGTCTTCTCTATCTGCCCCTCTCTCCGGATGCCCCGCCGCCGGAGTTCCGGGACTGCGCCAAGCATCCGGAGACCGCGGGGGACGGATTCGTCCTCTACTATACCGACCAGTGCCCCTATACCGGCTACTGGGTGCCCCGGGTGCGGGAGGCCGCCCGGGAGCACGGCATCCCCCTGCGGGTCATCCACATCACAAGCCGGGAGGAGGCCCGGAATGTCCCCGCGCCGGTCACGACCTATGCCCTGTTCCGGGACGGGAAGTTCCTGACCCAGGGCATCCAGTCCGACAAAAAGTTCCTGGCGCTGGCGGGCGTGGAGCCGTGAGCGGCCCAGCCGGAGCCGCGTGAGGGCGCGGAGGGACAAAGGGAAGGCATCCCAAGGTGCTGCGTCCTGCCGGGGGATCCCCCGGCGGAAGGAAGCGCACACGGACAGAAAGGAACCATCGGCATGAACTGGAAACCGCATTTTTACGAGGGCCGGGGCACCGGCCTTCAGTATTACGAGATCCCGAACGGCCGCAGGCCCCTGGTGCTGCTCCATGCCCAGGGGGTGGACAGCAGCAGCTTTTTCGGCGTGATGCCGAAGCTGGCGCGGGATTTCCATGTGTACGCCGTGGACTGCTATGGGGCCATGGCGGGAGCCTGCACGACGCGGCAAAATACAACGTGGCGGACATCGGGGACGCGGTCATCGATTTCCTGCGGCACGTCGTCGGGGAACCGGCCTGCCTGCTGGGGCATTCCTCCGGCGGGCTCATCGCCGCCCACGCCGCCTCCCGCAGCGACCTCTGCTGCGGCCTGGTGCTGGAGGATCCGCCCTTCTTCTCCTGCCAGGGGGAGCGACGGAAGCAGTCCTTCAACTACGTGGATCTCTCCACCGTCTGCCATGAATACCTGCACCAGACGGAGGAGACCGACTTCGTTCTCTACTACTTCGCCCACCAGCGTCTCTGGGACTTCTTCCCCGAAACGGCCCGGGAGAAGCTGCGCCCCCGGCTGATCGCCTCGGCGGCGAAGTACCGGAGGAAGCATCCGGAGAGGGACTTGCGGGTGCCCTTCTGGCCCCGGACGGGCCTTGCCGCCTATCAGGGCATGAACCGCTACGATCCCCGCTTCGGCGAGGCCTTCTATGAGGACAGCTTCCACACCGGGATCCCCCACGAGGATCTGCTGCGGGGCATCCGCTGCCGGACACTGTTCCTGAAGGCCCGAACGGAGACCGGGGAGGACGGGCTGTTGCTGGCGGCGCTGGGGGAGGAGGATCTCCGGCGCGCCCTGGCGCTGCTCCCGGACTGCACCCTGGCCCGCTTTGACTGCGGACACGCCATCCACGTGGAAAGGCCGAAGGAGTTCCTGGCGGCGCTGCGGCAGATGGCGGGAAAGAGATGACTGGAAGGGTGGCCGGCCTGTGACAGCCGGAACAGGCGGCAGCCCCGGAGAACACCGGAGAACGGGAAAGGAAGAACGCATGAAAATTTTCCGAAAAGCTTGGATGATCCTTCTCATTGCGGCGGCGCTGCTGGCCGCCGTGTTCCTGGCGGGCCGGTATGGCTGGAAGCTGCTGGGCTTCCGGGCCTGCCAGGGCGCCGGGATCGAAGCCGTGGAGGTGGGCGGGAACGCCGTGGAGATCCGGGGCTTCTGCCCGGGCTCCCTCCCCGAGGGCTTCTGCGGCTATTACGCCCGGGAGCAGGACGGAAAGCTCCTGGTGGGCTTCCGCTTCAGCGCGGTTTTCGGCTTTTTCGAGACCGGGGATTTTGATGTTACCATCCCCGTGCGGGGGGAGATCCGCGAGGTGATCCTGAAGACGCAGACGTCGGAGCGCAGCATCTGGACGGCGGAGGACGGCGCGGCCGCGGACGGCTGCGGCGTCTATGTGAAGTTGGAGCGCGGCGACGCCGCCTCCCTGTTCCTGCGCGGCGGCAGCTTCTCCAAGGGATGTCAGCCCGCCGACGGCTCCCTGCTGGAAGCCGGAGAGTGGTTCTACCTGGGGGAGGATATCGCGCGGCTCTCCCGGGAGGAGAACCGCTCCATCCTCTTTTCCGTCGGCGCGCGGGCGGCGGACGGCGCCCTCCTGGCGGAGAACGCCTTCCTTTATGACGCCGTGCAGGAGCGGCTGTATGTGACCATCTCCCGGGACGGCGTGACCTGCTCCACCTCCGACGCGGCCGATGCGCCCGCCGATGTGCCGCCGGTGCTCACGCTCCCCATCCTGGATGAGATCGACGCGGGTGTCGAGCCCGGAACGGCGGGCTCCTCGCTGCAGGCCGTGCAGATGGCCGCAAGGCTCCTGGACTGGGGCGTGAATACCGGCCTGGGCGCGGACGAGATCAGCGACGCGGCCTCCACCTGGCTGGCCGCCAGGGGGGATGACCTCACCGGCTGCCTGCAGAAGCTGGAGCTGGTGGACGCCGCATGCCAGGGGCTTCTGAGCGGCAGCGCCCGGGAGCTGCTGGATACCGCGGGCTGCCAGGATACCGGGATTACCTGGGGCAGCGAGCTGCCGGAGTCCGTGGTGGCCATCCTGCAGGCCGCCGGGCTGCGGTAGAGCCGCGGCCGGAAAGGCAGAAAGGAAGCGGTATGCGCCCTCCGCATACCGCTTCCTTTCTGCCTTTCCGCCGTCAGAGCACGGCGCGCTCCCACGCCCGCAGGATCTCCGCCAGTTCTGGCGGGAGACGATCCCGGCATTCGCGCTTCAGCTCCTCCGGCACGCCGTAGAACGCCTCGGCAATGCCGCCGGTGATGGCGGCCAGGGTATCGCTGTCACCGCCAAGGGACACCGCGGTTCGGAGGGCGTCCTCAAACCCCGTGCTTTCCAGAAACGCGGTGATGGCCTGCGGCACGGTTTCCTGGCAGCTCTCCACATGGCGGTAGGCGGGGCGGATCTCGTCGCAGGAGCGGCTGAGATCGTAGCCGGATTCCCGCTCTGCATATGCCTGGATCTCCTCCTTGCTGTGGCCGGTGCGGGCCAGGAAGACCGCCGCGGCAGCGGCCTGGGCGCCCTTGACGCCCTCCGGATGGTCGTGGGTCACCTCGGCGGTGAGCCGCGCCAGACGCAGCACCCCCGCCATGTCCTCCGCCAGCCACGCCGCGGGGGATACCCGCATGGCGCTGCCGTTTCCGTAGCTGTGGTAGGGCTGTGGCTGGGCCGCCCGGAGCCAGACGCCGAACCGGGCACCGTAGCCCCGGTCGGGGTAGGCGCGGCCCAGCCGCTGCATCTCCCGCACCAGCGCCGCCCGGATGGCTTCGTCCTCCTGCCTCCGGGTATCCAGTAGGGCCTTCGCCACCGCCAGTGTCATCACCGTGTCGTCGGTGAAGTCGGAACGGCTGCCGAACAGCGGGAAATCCTTGGCCTTGTAGTTGTTGCAGTCAAACTCGTAGGGGCTGCCCACGATGTCGCCCAGGATTGCGCCGTACATCCCCTCATCTCCCCCTCTTCTTCACATCCGCGTCGATGCGCTGCTTCCAGCTGGCGCTGAGCGTCTGCGCCGCCCGGATACTGCCTACGGCCTCGCCGATGACCTCGTAGTTCAGCGCCGTGCCCGCCGCGTCGCATTTGTAGTCCACCGCCCGGTCGGCGCCGATGCCGAAGCGGGCCGCTTCCCTCGCCGCGTCGATGTTGGCCCCCAGGAAGAGGAACTCCCAGCCGTACTTCTCCTGCTCGTGCCGGATCATACGCCGCACTGTCTCATAGTCGTAGCGGCGGCTGGCGTTTTCACAGCCGTCGGTGGTGATGACGAACAGCGTCCGCTCCGGCACATCCTCCCGGCGGGCGTACTTGTGGATGTTCCCAATGTGGTGGATGGCTCCGCCCACCGCGTCCAGCAGGGCCGTGCAGCCCCGGGTGAAGTACTCCCGCTCCGTCATGGGCGGCACCTTCCCCAGGGGCAGGCGGTCGTGGATGACCACGCTCTCGTTGTCAAAGAGCACGGTGGAGACCAGCGCCTCCCCCGGCTTCCGCTTCTGCTTTGCGATCATGGAGTTGAAGCCGCCGATGGTGTCCTTCTCCAGCCCCGCCATGGAGCCGCTGCGATCCAGAATGAAAACCAGTTCCGTTGTCATAAGGGAAACCCTCCTTCGTTTGATTACGCACTAAGGATAGCGCATCCGAAGGAGACTTTGGTCGCCTGCCAGGCGACAATTCCCGCGCCCTCCATCCTTCCGTTCACCGGAGGCTCCGAAAGCCCGGAGGAAGAACGCAAGCGCCTGCCTTCCGGCGGGTGCTTGCGTTCGCTTTACCCCTGCTCCTCCAGACAGCGGATCGCCTGGCGGTACAGCGCGTCCTTCCGGGGCGGCACGCCGCCCAGCCGCCGGGCGTCCGTGTTGTGCCGGAGGTCTGCCAGCTTGACCCTTCGGGCGATGGGGTCTTCCGCCAGCGCCCGGACATAATCCATATAGGGAACGCCGTCTTGGTGGGTCAGCAGCCGGAGGGCACGGAGAACGGCCTCCGGGAAGCCCTCCTGGGCCAGGCGCTCCAAGGGGTAGCGGTCGCCGTGATCCTCCACCACGTCGTGGAGCAGGGCCGTGCAGACGGCGTCCTCGTCCTCCATCTGGGTGGCCAGATAGAAGGGGTGGAACACATAGGGGTAGCCCCCTTTATCCACATCGTCCCGGTGGGCGTCATAGAGGATGAGACACGCTTTCCGCACCAGTTCAGAGTAGTACATGACCGCTCCTTTCCGTCCGCGCTCACGCCCCCAGCAGGCTCTGGTCAAAGGCGAACAGCGCCTCGTTGATCTCAAAGATGTCGTACTTCCCCCGCGCGATGAAGTACTCGATGATCACATCGAACTTGCTGCTGGCGCTCAGCGCGTAGCCCGCCCGGGCGATGAGATCCTTCGTCTCCTCCAGATCCAGCTCCAGCGCGATGGCGAAGGCCAAGGCCGTGGCCTTGGAGGGCTTGTAGCCCGGGTTGCCGCGGATCTTGGAGAAGAGCTTGCGGTCTACGTTGGCCCGCTTGTAGATCTCGGAATCCTTCCTCCCGCTGCGGTCGATGAGCCGCAGCAGGGTCTCCGAAAACCCGGCGTCCAGATGGGCCAGCAGCTCGTCCAGCCCGCCGGCCGGACTGACGGAAAGCGCCTTCGCCCCGTCCTCCGCCACGGGCGCGGCCAGGGTCTCCGCCGCCTTGCCCCTGCGGGGGATGGGCGGGCGGAGGCTGGGGCTCATCCAGCGCAGGCTCTCCCGCCGGAGATCTGTGTGCTCCTCTACATAATGGTCGTCGATGTAGGCGGCGATGTCCGTGAACAGCGCCCCGCCGATCTGATAGGCCTTGCGGTCGAAGATGACCAGGTACACCGTCATGTCGTTCTCCCGCAGAAATTCGCCGATGCTGTTCACCGCCGTCCGCAGCGCCCGATCCTTGGGATAGCCGAAGCTGCCGGAGGAGATCAGCGGGAAGGCCACGGTCTCGCAGCCGTGCTCCTTCGCCAGCGCAAGGCTTGTTCGGTAGCAGGAGGCCAGCAGCGCCTCCTCCCCAAAGCCGCCGCCGTTCCACACGGGGCCCACGGTGTGGATCACATACCGGCAGGGCAGGCGGTACGCTTTGGTGATCCTGGCCTCGCCGGTCTGGCAGCCGCCCAGCGTCCGGCACTCCGCCAGCAGCTCCGGCCCCGCCGCCCGGTGGATGCACCCATCCACCCCGCCGCCGCCCAGCAGGGATGCCTTGGCCGCGTTGACGATGGCATCCACGTTCATCTTCGTGATGTCGTTGCGAACGATCCTAAGGGGCATGCGATCACCCTCCCGTGTCCGTGTTTCCCGCCCGTTCCGGGGGCGGAAAAAGCCCCGCCTCCCGGCAGGGCCCGCGGCCGCTGCGGCCATGCCGCCGGGGCGCGCGGCCCCTGACGGCGTTGTATCTCACGATAGCATATCCGGAGGGAAAAAGCAAGCAGCGCACCTTCCGCGTCGGCCCTGGGAAAGTTTTCGGGAACCGAAAGTTTCCCTTGACATTCCCGCTGCGTCATAGTTTACACTCAGTCTATCGGGAGGAGGGATACCCCATGAGAACCATCCGCGAAGTCAGCAAGCTGGCGGGGGTCAGCGTCCGGACGCTGCACCACTACGACGCCATCGGCCTGCTGCCGCCCACGAAGCTCACCCCGGCTGGCTACCGGCTCTATGACGATGCGGCCCTGGCACGGCTGCAGACCATCCTGCTCTTCCGGGAGCTGGAGTTCCCGCTGAGAGAGATCCGGCGGATGCTGGACGATCCCGGCTTCGACCGGCTGGCCGCGCTGGAAGACCAGATCCGTCTCCTGGAGCTGCGGCGCCGGCAGCTGGAAAAGCTCATCGCCCTCGCCCGGGAAACCTTAGAGACAGGAGTGACACCCATGAGATTTGACGCCTTTGATAAGACCCAGCAGACGCGCCTGGCCGCCGAGGTCAGGGAGAAGTGGGGCGGCACCGCCGCCTATCAGGAGTTTGCGGCGCGCGGCAGCACCGCTCCGGATGACCTTGCGGGGCTCCTGGCGCGGTTCGCCGCCCTGGGGAAGCGGAAGGCCCTGCCCCCCGACGCGCCGGAGGCCCAGGCCGCCGTCCGGGAGCTCCAGCAGTTCATCACCGACCGCTTCTACACCTGCACCCCGGAGATCCTGGCGGGCCTGGGGGAGCTGTACGTGGCCGACGAGCGCTTCCGCCGGAGCATTGACCGCTCCGGCGGCGATGGGACGGCGGAGTTCGCGGCCCGCGCCATTCGGGTCTACTGCGGGAAGTGATCCCGTCGCGCCCGCCCAAGACGCCTGACGGCATGCGGACGCTTCCTGCTCCGGGCCGGTGTACCGGCCTCGGGACGGGAAGCGTCCGTTTTCCTACCGCAGCGCCTGCAGCACGGCGCGGATATCCGCGTCCAGCAGGATGGACTGGGCCTCCGGCTCCTTCCCGGCGGCTCCGTCCAGGTTGACGCAGGCGTAGACGGCTTTGGGGTTTTGGGCGGTCATCCGCTGGAAGGGGTACTTGATGATCCCCGGGGTGTTGTACCCCACCCCCAGTTCCCAGAAGAGGATCCGCTGCCCCGCCCGGCTCCGGAGGAACGCCGTGTAGCGCTCCGCCGCCCGGTGCCAGCCCTCGTCCTCCACGAAGCTCCCATCGCAGCGGAGGTTCGGGATCAGCGGCCTGCCGCAGTAGGGGCAGACCGGCAGCAGCTCCGTCGGCACCGCCATGGCGGGGGAACCGCTCTCCGGCGCCAGCAGCTCTCCGGCCTTCCCCAGGCGGAAGCCCTGGGAGAGTACCATCTCCCGGACGGCTTCCTCGTTGCCGAAGGTCTCCTGGCGGCAGGGCCCGCTGCACTGGAAAAGGCCGTAGTCCCCCTGGGTGTAGAAGAGCCGCTTCCGGTCAAACCCTGCCTTCTGGAAGCAGTGATCCACATTGGTGGTGAGAACGAAGTAGTCCTTTCCCGCCAGCAATTCCCGCAGCTCCTCATATACCGGCACCGGTGCGTCCTGATAGCGGTTCAGGTAGAGATAGCGGCTCCAGTACGCCCAGAATTCCTCCCGGGAAGGGAAGGGGTAAAATCCGCCGGAATACATGTCCCGGATGCTGTACCTCTCCCCGAAGTCCCCAAAGTACCGCCAAAACCGCTCCCCGGAATAGGCAAAGCCCGCCGCGGCGGAGAGCCCCGCCCCCGCGCCGACGGCCACGGCCTCCGCTTCCCGCAGGGCCCGGCGCAGGCGCTCAATCTGCCCGGAGCAGCCGCTCATAGATTTCCCTGTCCGTATCCTTGAAAACATTGAAGATCACCCTCATCTGACTGTCGGTTTCCCGCCGGTACCGCTCCACCGTCTCCACGGTGATTTCCGCCGCCCGCTCGTTGGGAAAGCGGAAGACCCCGGTGGAGATGCAGCAGAAGGCGAGACTTCCCACGCTGTGCTCCTCCGCCAGCGCCAGGCAGGAGCGGTAGCAGGCGGCCAGCAGCCGCTCCTGCTCCGGCGTCACCGCCCCTTCCACCATGGGCCCCACGGTGTGCAGCACATAGCGGCAGGGGAGGTTATAGGCCTTCGTGATCCTGGCCCGCCCCGGGGGCTCGGCGCGGCCCTGGGCCGCCATGATCGCGGCGCAGTCCTGCCGGAGCTGCACCCCGGCGTAGGTGTGGATGCAGTTGTCGATTCAGGCATGGCAGGGGATGTAGCAGCCGGTCATGCCGCTGTTGGCGGCATTCACGATGGCCCCGCACCGCAGCCGGGTGATGTCCCCCTGCCAGAGGCAGAGACCGTCCCGGATGGGCTCCAGTTCCTCCGCGTCGGTGATGCCGTCCTCCGCCAGCTCCTGCCGCAGGTACTCGTCCTGCACCCGGAGGAAGCCGCCGTCGATGGCCCCGGGGGCCCGGACGTTCATCAGGGAGCGCAGCAGCCTCCGCTGGCCCGCCTCGTCCCGGGGGATGGGGAGCGCCCGGTATTCCTCCCGCTCCCCCTTCAGCGACCGGATCAGAAACAGCCGCCGCTCCGCCTGTGTCATACGTGCGCTCCTTTCGTCACTCCCCGGGGAAGAAGGATCCCACGGTCATGTCCAGGTAGTTCTGCCCGCTGTAATGGGGGTACCGGGCCTGGACTTTCGCCCGCATCTCCCCGGCGCTCCCGCTCTCCAGGGCGATCTCCTTCAAGTCCGTGAGGTAGGCGATCTTGGCCTGCACGTCCTTGAGATCCTCCGGGGTGTAGTGGGCCGTCAGCACCAGATCAAAGCCCCGCCGCAGGTAGTAGTTCAGCTGGGAGATCATGCCGTCGGCGTGGGGGCAGCCCGCCACGATGGAGTGGCAGTCATGGCCCATCATGTGGGTGTAGACGCAGCGGATCTCCGGGATCTCCAGGTCGAAGGCCTCGGCGTTGGGCTTCACCAGGAAGCGGATCCCCGCGATCTCCGTCTCACCCTCCTCCAGGATGCGATCCGCGCCGCAGATCCCGGCGTCAAAGCTTTCCCCGAAGGCGGCCCGGAAGTTCGCCGCCAGTGCCGCGCCGCCGCCCGTGCTGTTGTAGGCCGCGGAGGACGCCGTGCCGTAGGCGGGCACCTCCGGCAGGAAGGACGCCCCCGCCCCGTGGTAGGCCACCAGCTTCCCCTCCACGGCGATGCCCTCCCGGTCAAGGAAGTCCGTCAGCTCCCGGATGTTGTCATAGAAGCAGGGCAGCTCGATCACCACGCCCCGGCCGTTCTTCGCCAGGATGAAGACCTCGTCGTCGATGAGGTCCCGGGTCTGATAGGCGTAAAGGGTGACGCTGTTTTCCGTATAGACGTCCACATGGCCCTTGTCCAGCTCCACGGTGCGTTCCGCAGTCTTGTTCATAGTAGTACCTCCTGATGGGAAATGGTTTTCGCGGGAAAGCTTGCGTTTTCCTCTCACTGGCCTTATACTAACGCCGCAGCGGCCATTCGTAAAGTAAGCACAATATTGTGCTGTAGTTACCAAAAGGATACCATGCGTTTTGCTTTCTCCTGTTTTCCGTGATTGCTGTACGGACCGGTGTAAAACGCGGATCTGCATGGGGGTAAGGAATGCGGAAAGCCCCCGGGGCGGACGCTGGATCGGCGTCCGCCACGGGGGCGGGGGCTGAGAGGAAAATCACGGATTTTCCGGCTGGATGGAACGAAGGATATCCTCTGCTTCGCTCTGCTTCAGATTACCCAGACGGACCTGCTCCTCACAGAAGGATCTCACGACGGCAAAGAGCGCTTCGTTCGTTTCATAGGAGTCGAAGGTCTTCTCCTGGCCGTTATCCAGCTTAACGTACAGCCCCTTTTCGTCCGGTGAA
>CAKTSC010000010.1 GCA_934597465.1 uncultured Dysosmobacter sp. | reverse complement strand
GTCCGCCTCCACCAGGATGCCGAAGGTGTGGCCCCAGTAGCCGATGACGTACTGCATCAGCGCCCGCAGGGCGAAGGCCAGCAGCACCGCGCCCATCACGGCGAAGAAGGTGCGGTAGGCGCTCTTCGGCAGCAGCTCATACATGCACCAGCGGGAGACGTAGGGGAACGCCAGGTCGATGAGGGCGATGCAGAGGGCGCAGGACATATCCAGAAGGAAGAGCCTCCGGTGGGGGCGGAAGTAGGAGAGGAAGATCCGCAGGCCGGATCTCTGCTGGAACTCACGGGTGGTCATTGCTTGGACGCTCCTTCCGAAAAAATCAGACACTCATACAGGATATAGCATAGCACATCCTGCCGGAAATAGCAACCAAAGATCCCCGGACGCCCACGCGCCCGGGGATCTTTTTGCAAGCCTCAGTTCTGCAGGAATTCGCCCTTCACGTAGCCGGAGGTCTCCACGCCGCCGTTCCCGGCGAAGCTGATCTCATACCAGCCGTTCCCGGCGTCGGCCTTCACGGTGACGCTGTTGCCGTTGACCAGGGACGCGATGGCCTCATTCTCCGTCCCCGGGCCGGAGCGGACGTTGACGCCGCCCGGCGCGTTGATGACCGTGGCCGCCCCCAGCCGCAGCGTGCCGGAGGGATCGGGCTCCGGCTCCGGCGTCACGGGGGTTCCGCCGCCCTTCACCCGCACGATGCAAAGGCCCTTCCGATCCCCGTCCGTCACCAGGATGTTGACGGTGCCGTTGGCAACCGCCGTCACCGTGCCGCTCTCACTGACGGTCGCGATGGCGTCGTTCTCACTGAGCCAGGTATAGCTGCCGCTGCCGCCGGAGACGCTCAGCGTCACGGCCGGGTCGCCCACGTTGGTGCTGTAATCGGTCTTGCTGAGGGTCAGGCCGTCCGGCAGGGCCAGGGCCTCCTCATAGGTGAGCCCCGCAGGCTCCGGATCCACCGCCGGATCCTCCCCGCCGGAAGTCGCCCCGCTGCTGGAAGCCCCGCCGGAAGAGGTGCCGGAAGATCCGCCCTCCGAGCTTATGATGCCGGGATCTTCGCTTCCCGCCGGGTTCTTGCCCCAGCCCAGCCTCTCCCCGATGGCCTTGCCGAAGAGCAGGTAGAGGAGCAGCGCCGCCATCAGGATAATGGCCGCCACCAGAACGGGGCTCAGAAAGCTGGGCCCCCCCTGGCTCACCCGGTGTCCTCCCCGGCGGCGGGGGGACTTGCCCCGGCGCAGGTTCTTCTCCTCCTCGCAGAAGGGGCAGGAGCGGTAGGTGTCGGAATATTTCTCCCCGCAGGCGGGGCACTTCTTCATAGCCATATCTCAGGATCCTCCCAAAGGCGGCGGATGGAAAACTCACACTTTACATAATAGAGTTTTTCCCCGGGGCCGTCAAGGGCTTTTCGCTTTTTTTCGTCTTTCCTCCCGGGAGTTCTTGCTTTTGCGCCCCCGGGCCCCTATAATATTCCCGAAAACAACACGAGGGGGAGTTCTTTCATGGATACCATTCTCATCGGCATCGCCGGCGGCACCGGCAGCGGCAAGACCACCCTGACCCGCCACCTGAAGGAGCACTTCGGCGACGATGTCACCGTCATCGGCCACGACAGCTACTATAAGCGCCAGGTGGGCAAGACCTATGAGGAGCGGGCCCGCCAGAATTACGACCACCCCGACGCCTTCGATACCGACCTCATGATCGAGCACCTCCATGAGCTCATGGAGGGCCATGCCATCCAGTGCCCCGTCTACTCCTACGTGGATCATAACCGCACGAATGAGACCGTGGAGGTGAAGCCCAACAAGGTCATCATCGTGGAGGGCATCCTCATCTTCGCCCACCCCGTCCTGCGGGAGATGTTCGACATCAAGATCTTCGTGGAGACGGACGCCGACGTCCGCATCCTCCGCCGGGCCCTGCGGGACGTGGAGGATCGGGGCCGCACCCTCCAGTCCGTGGTGACCCAGTACCTCACCACCGTCAAGCCCATGCACGAGCAGTTCGTGGAGCCCTCCCGCAAGTACGCCGACATCATCGTCCTGGAGGGCGGCCATAACCTCGTCGCCCTGGACATGATCATGCAGCGCATCCAGAACCACATCGACCAGCACTGAAAGCCCCCCCTGCCCTTCCGCCCCCTGCCCTTCCGCCCCCCTGCCTCTCCCTCTAGGAGAGGTGTCCGAGCGCAGCGAGGACGGAGAGGGTCACCCATGTCGATTCCGAAAGACAGCACCCAATTAGAAAATGCCCGGCGGCTCCGCAGGGAGATGACCCCCCACGAGCGGAAGCTCTGGTATCTTTTCCTGCGCGGATATCCGGTAAAGGTCTGCAAGCAGCGGATCATCGGCAGATTCATCGTGGACTTTTACTGTGCTTCGGCCAGACTGGTCATGGAAGTGGATGGCTCGCAGCATTACGACCCCAGGGGCTTGCGTATGATGCGGAACGCTCTCGCTTCCTGACGGCCCTCGGTCTGGAGATTCTGCGCTTCTCCAGCCGGGAGATCGGGAGGGATTTTCGTGCTGTGTGCCTGCAAATCGATCGTACCACCATGCAAGAAAGGCCGCAAGACCCTCCAGGCCCTCTCAGTCACCTGCGGTGACAGCTCTCCCAGAGGGAGAGCCAAGGGCCCGTTCCAGCACATATTAACATAACATAGGGAATGGAGCGTATCGCTGGCGGTACGCTCCATTCCCTGTTTTCCGGCCCCCCATCAACCCCGGCGGGCCGTTTTCCCTTATTCCGTCGCATTTGGCGCATAGACCCAGCCGTAGACATCCGTCCACTCGTTTTTAACTTTGCTATACATCCCCCTAGTAACCGTTCGTTTTATGGCACCAATTTTCTCATCACCAGCATAATCATCCTCATAGTAGTAGTAAATGCTGGTCGTAGTCCAAGGAACCTTCCCGTCTTCTCTGTCGGAACTGCTGATATATTCCTCCACGGTTTTGGCTAGATATCCCTCATTGTACTCATACTCCACAACGCCATCTGCGGTATCGTCCCCGTCCACATACTTTTCATATCGATGCGCAATGCTTCCATCTTCATTGAAATCATATGTGTACGTATGTTTCTTGCTTCCCTCTGTCAGGCTGATCAGGTTACCCTGTTCATCATACTCCAAGATCTGCTTGCCGTCCGCCCGACGCACGGTACGCTGGCCGTCGCCCGACACGTATTTGAAATATCCCTCGTTTTCGCAAATACCGCAAAAGTCTCCATTGTCGTCATACTGACGGAATTGCCACTTATCCGAATCGGTTTCTGAGTCAACACCTATCTGCCGCCAGACGAAATGCTTCACATATTCCGCCGCGTCTTTATAGTCTCCCAATGCGATCAGTTGATCCCGCGCCTTCATCATACTGGGATAGTAAATTGCAGCTTGTTTAAGCGGATCACCACCGTTCCGCGCGACATTCTGAGCCGCTTTTCCTTCCTCCAGATATTCCATAGCAAGCTGGTATCTTTCCTCGTTCTTCACTGTTTTCTCTCGCTCAGAACTGTCCTGATAGTCACCCAGTTCATGATAAAGCTCCGCCGCGCCGGAGTAGTCTTCCTCCGCTTCCTTCGCCTGCGCCCAGGCATACTTCACAGCTTCTATCTGCTCCGCGCTGTCCTTATAGTCTCCCAGGGCCTCAAAAGCAGCGATCGCTTCCTCATACTCGCCCTGCTGCGCCAGCTGCTCCGCATCCTGGTAGGCCAGCATGTTCTTGATGACCGTCTGATACACGACCACCGCCGCCACCACCAGAACCGCCACGACCGCGGCGATCTTCCCGATCTTCTTCGCCTTCTTGGCCGTCTCCTTGCGTCTTTCCTCCGCAGCAGCCGCCGCTTCCGCCGCTGCTTTCCGTTCCTCCTCCAGCCGGGCATTCATGTGCTGGCAGAGGGTCTCCAGGTAGTCCGGCCCGGGCTTCTGGGTCTGGCAGGAATAGCACTCCTCCGCCGTCTCGCGGTTCAGCTTCCCGCAGCAGGGGCAGAGCCAGAGCCCCCTGGCATGCCAGGGGAGATAGCCGCTCTCCGTCCGGTATTCCATCCGGAACTGCTTGCGCAGCTCCGGCTCCCAGCCGACATTCTGGATCTCGCTCTTCTCCGGCAGCAGTCCCCAGTCGGCATTCTCGTCCTGCCAGACGGTGCCGTCCGTGAACACCGCGCCCGTCACCCGAACTGAGAAGCTCCGGACCCCGGCGCTGTTAAGGAATATCGGGCTCTTCGCGCCGAACTCCTCCTCCAACTCTGCGGAGAGCTCCTGATATCTGTGCTCCACCTCTCCGAGAGGTGCACCGTCGGCGTCTATGGGCTGCACGCGCACGGTCAGCTCCCGGATGATCCTGCGCTCAATGCTCCGGAATTTCAGCTGCACCAGGGTGTTCTTCGTCTGGTTGTCCTTCGACAGGACGCCCGCCGCGATCAGCACCGGGGAGCCCTCGCCGTACAGCTCCTGCCCGTCCGGCAGGGCGAAGAGCTTGGTATACCGCTCACTCATGCCGTCCCCTCCTTACAGGTTCGGAAGCTCGTCCGGGTCAAAGTCGTTGCCCTTGGGAACCATGGGCTGCTGCAGCAGCTCCTTCTTCTTGGCGTCGAACTCCTCCTGGGTGAGAACTCCCATGTCCAGAAGCTGCTTGAACTTCAGAAGCTCATCCGCCACGGAGAGCGCCGGAGCGGCCGCCGCGGGCGCGGAGGCTCCCGGGTTCTTGGCCTTGTCCACCCGGCGCTTGACGTACTGGTAGACCTCCTCCATCGTCCCGTTCAGATCGTTGCTCTCCCAGGTGAAGGTATTCTCATTGAAGAAGTTGCTGCCCTTGTTGTTCATCAGGCCGGACGCCGTCTCCAGCTGGAGATAGCCGATGGTCAGGGACGGCTTTTTGAACTGCACGCCGATGCAGTCCACATAGTAAATGGTCTTCTCGCCATCCGTCACGTTGCCCGACAGGAAAGAGCCGATCCCCACCTTGGTTCGGATGACGCACTTGTCCGGATAGACATCCATGCTCCGGCCTCTGGCACCCTTCAGTTGATACACCGCTTCTTCCATATGCTCTGACTTCCTCTCTCTATAATTTTGCGCTCTCGCGCCGGTAATTCCATCATACCTGCCCGTTTTTCGGAAAACAATGAGCTGGCTGCATAGTATCGGGGGAAATTTTCTGAAAATTCACCCAAATTCCCCCGGATTCCCCCTTTCCGGCGCGCCGTTTTCCGCCGGAAAATTTCCGCGAAAAACCGCAAAATTCGCCCAAAAATCGTAAAAAAAACGCAAAAAAGTGTGCAGCCCCAAGGGAGCTGCACACCGAAAAACGCACGGCTCCATTTGCTGCTGCACAAACTTGACCCACCGTTTCCGAGAATGCCAAAAAGGAGAGTGCGTTTTTGCCAAAGGCAAAACGCATTTCAGAAGACCACTACCAGCAGCATTTTGAACTGCTCCTGGCCGTACACCGCGTGGGGATGCCCCGCCGGCATGACGATGGACTCCCCCTGGTGCAGGAGGAACTCCTCCCCGTCGACGGTGATGCGCCCCACGCCGTCCAGGCACGTCACGAAGGCATCCCCGCCGGAGGCGTGGGTGCTGATCTCCTCCCCCTTGTCAAAGGAGAAGAGGGTCACGCTGACGGCGCTGTTCTGGGCCAGGGTGCGGCTCACTACCTGCCCCGGCTGATAGGCCACCTGCTCCCGCAGGGTCAGGACTTCCTTGGCGCTGATATTCTTCATTTTCTCCATAAAAGACGCTCCTTTTCCGCGTTTTTCTCCGTTTTTCCCGCACTTTTCCGGGGCCGCCGATTTCCGGCCCGCCCCCATCATAGCATAGTTTCCCCCGTCAGTCCAGGATCCTTCCGTCCACGGAGACCGTGACCACGTTCCAGGGGATGAATTTCCCGCTGGCCTTCAGGGCGTCCTTTGCCGCCATCTCCAGCCCGCCGCAGCAGGGAACCTCCATCCGCAGGATGGTGAGCTCCCGGATGTCGTTCTGCTCCAGGATGGCGGCGAGCTTCTCCCGGTAGTCCACGGCGTCCAGCTTGGGGCAGCCGATGACCGTCACCCGGCCCCGCATGAAGTCCCGGTGGAAGCTGGCGTAGGCGTAGGCGGTGCAGTCCGCCGCCACCAGGAGCTTGGCCCCGTCGAAGTAGGGGGCCTTCACCGGCACCAACCGGATCTGGCAGGGCCACTGGGCCAGCTGGCTCTCCGCTGGGGCGGCGGCCTCCGGCTTTGCTGCGGTCTCCTGTCGGTGGAAGAGGCGCATCCGCTGCCCCGGGCAGCCGTGGAAGACCTCGCCTTTGGACTTCTTTGCCGCCTGGACGGCGGCCTCGTCATAGGCGGCGGCCTCCCGCTCCACAAAGGTGATGGCCCCGGTGGGGCAGGCGGGCAGGCAGTCCCCCAGCCCGTCGCAGTAGTCGTCCCGCAGGAGCCTGGCCTTCCCGTCCACCATGCCGATGGCGCCCTCGTGGCAGGCGGCGGCGCAGGCGCCGCAGCCGTTGCATTTTTCCTCGTCGATATGGATGATTTTCCGGATCATATCGTGATCCTCCTTTTCTTCGTTGCTGGTGTCAGTATAGGGCATCCCGGCGGGAAAGTCTGTTGTTGGAACAACAAAACCGCAGAAATTTCTGCGATTCGCCCGGGGAAACGAATCGTCGGGGGCGGAAAGCGCCCGCTCCCCGCTCCGTCGGTTGACTTTCCGCCACCCCGGGGCGATACGGAGGGCAGACAAGCGAAGGGGTCAATGCCAATGGATGCGGCAGTATTCGGAAAGTTCCTGGCGGAGACCCGCCGGGCGCAGAACCTGACCCAGGCGGAGCCGGCGGGACGCATCGGCGTCACGGACAAGGCGGTGAGCCGCCGGGAGAGCGGCGTGGGCTTCCCGGACATCAATACCCCGGAGCCCTCTCCGACCGCGAGGTGACGGAGCTGCTGCGGAGCGCCGTCACCCTGGCCCGGGACAACCGGCGGCAGGATCGGACGGCCACCCTGCTGGCCATCCTGGTGACGGCGGCCGCCGGGAGGCCGGTGTGGCTCAGCGGGCACTCCAGCCCCGGCGGGGCCTACCTCTTCGGGGCCATGGCCGCCCTGGCGGCGGTGGGGGCCTGTCTCTACCTCCGGAACCGGGAAGACCGGGGCAGCCGCCTGGCCTGCGGCTGCTTCCTGCCGGCGGCGCGGGGCTGACGCTGGCGCTGCTGGTGATGGGCGTGCCGCCGCTCCGGCTCCTCTGGGGGCTCTGCGCCGGGTGCTGCGTGTTCCTGCCCCTCTCCGCCCGGAAGTGAGACCCCGAAAACGCAAGGGAAGGAAGGTGGTTCCATGAAGGAGTTTTTGCGGAAGCATCCCGCCCCGGCCGGGGCCGGGGACAGCATCCTGGCCCTGCTCTCCGGCAGCTTCGCCCTGGCGGCGGGGCCATCCGCACCTTGACAGGCCGGGGCGGCTCGGCTATCATGGATGGGTCAGGGGGGATCCGCATGGCCTGGTGGGTCTACATGCTCCGCTGCCGGGACGGCAGCCTCTATACCGGCGTCACCACCGACGTAAACCGCCGCTTTGCCCAGCACCTGGACGGGACGGGGGCCCGGTACACCCGCTCCCACCCGCCGGAGGCCGTGGTCTACCGGGAGGAGCTGCCGGACAAGTCCGCCGCCCTCCGCCGGGAGGCCGCCATCAAGCGCCTGCCCCGGGCGAAGAAGCTGCGCCTCCTCTCCCCTGCGGGGGAAGCCCCCGCGGAGCGGGAGGAGCCGTGACCCCGGAAGTCCCGGAACCCACGGAAAAAGCCGCCCTTCCCCACCGGGGAAGGGCGGCTTTCCGATCCTCCCTCAGGAGATCCGGACGCCGGAGCGGGAGAGGCGCAGGGACTCCCCGCAGTAGACGCAGAGGTTCACCAGCCAGATGAGGCAGACCACAAGGGACGGCAGGATCCCGGTGCCCAGCGCCAGGGCGGCCACGGCCAGCACCAGGGCCAGGGCCGTGCAGACCCCGTTGGTGACCCGGAAGGCCCGGAAGGCGCAGCGGCCCATGAGGAGCTTCTCCGCCTCGTCGCAGCTCTCCACCCACTTGCGCTGGAACTTCATATCGTAGACGGAGGCGGTCTTCTCGGGGTTCATGCGCTTGGCGGCGTCCGCGCACTTCTGCTGGAGGAGCACCGTCTCCGCCAGGACAGCCAGAAAGGCCCCGATGCTGAGGAGGAACCGCCCCGCGCCGCCGGGGCTCTCCAACATCACAAAGCCCCCGGAGTACGCCGCCGTCAGCAGGAAGAGGGCCAGGATCAGCGCCCCGCCCTCAAGCCACAGGGCCAGGGAGAGCTTCCACTCGATCCGGTCGGAGAGGGCTTCCTCCTCCCCGTCCCAGCCCGCCAGCAGAGCCCTGGCCCGGCGGTACAGGGGAACGCCCGCCGCCGGGACGGCCACGGCCAGGGCCAGCAGCAGCCAGGGGGCCGCCCACTGTCCGAAGGCCAGGCCCGCCCGGCGCAGGATGCCGGAGAGACCCTCCAGCCCGTGTTCCGCCGCCAGATACCCCAGCACGCCGCCCACGGCCGCGCCCAAAGCCACCAGCAGGATAAACTTCGGCAGGGCCTTTCGGTTGGCCTGCCGGATCTCGTCATTGCACTTCATGCTTCTCCTCCAGATAGAAAACGTCCTCCACCGTGACGCCGCAAGCCCCGGCGATGGTCAGGGCCAGGGTGACGGACGGGGAGTAATCCCCCCGCTCAATGAGGCTGATGGTCTGCCGGGAAACGCCGCACAGGCGCCCCATCTCCTGCTGGTTCACGCCCAGCGCGGCACGGCGCTCCTTCAACCGGTTCCGCAGGATCATGCCGTCCCTCCTTCTGACAACCGTTCTTGTCGTATTGACAACTATCATTGTCATTTTGCAATATACACTTGTCGCGTCCCGTTGTCAAGGGGCTGCGGGGAAATTTTTTTGCCGCCAGCGGGCGGCTGTCCGTCCCCGGCAAACAGAACGGCAAATCTTTGTGCGTTTTTCCACTTGCGGTTTGCCGGAAAGCGCACTATAATGGCGGCATCAGTTCAAGAAACAGGAGGAACGCTTCCATGACCTATCCTGAAGTCATCGCCGCCGCCCGTGGCCGGGTGGGGCCCTACTGCAAGGCCTGCCCCGTGTGCAACGGCCTGGGCTGCCGCAACGCCGTCCCCGGCCCCGGCGCCAAGGGCCTGGGCACCGGCTTCATCCGCAACTACCAGAAGTGGCAGGAGATCTGCGTCAACATGGATACCATCGGCGCGAACTGCCCGCCGGACACCCAGCTGGAGCTCTTCGGCCGCCGCTTTGACCTGCCGGTCTTCGCCGCCCCCATCGGCGCCATGAAGCTCCACTACGGCGACCTTTACGACGACAACGCCTATAACGACATCCTGGTCTCCGCCTGCCGCCGGGCCGGGATCGCCGCCTTCACCGGCGACGGCACCAACCCCGCGGTGATGGAGGCCGCCGTCCACGCCATCGGCGCGGCGGACGGCGTGGGCGTGCCCACGGTGAAGCCCTGGAACATGGAGCTGGTGCGCACCAAGATGGAGGCGGCGGCCGCCGCCGGGCCCTTCGCCATCGCCATGGACATCGACGCCGCCGGGCTCCCCTTCCTGAAAAACTGCGATCCTCCCGCCGGGAGCAAGACCGTGGAGGAGCTGCGCACGATCGCCGGATGGGCGGGCCGTCCCTTCCTGCTCAAGGGCATCATGACCGCCCGGGGGGCGGAGAAGGCCCTGGCCGCCGGGGCCGCCGGCATCGTGGTCTCCAACCACGGCGGGCGGGTGCTGGATCAGTGTCCCGCCACGGCGGAGGTGCTGCCGGAGATCGCGGAGGCCGTGGGCGGCAAGCTGAAGATCCTGGTGGACGGCGGCATCCGCACGGGCGTGGATGTCTTCAAGGCCCTGGCCCTGGGGGCGGACGCCGTGCTCATCGGGCGGCCCTTCGTCACCGCCGTTTACGGCGCGGGGGCCGAGGGCGTGCAGGCCTACGTGGACAAGCTCCGCGCCGAGCTGGCGGACACCATGGCCATGTGCGGGGCCCACTCCCTGGCGGAGATCACCCCCGACATGGTTCGCCTGCCCAAATAAGGAAGCCCCCGGAGGAGCCCTGCCGCCGGGAACGAGGAAAGCCCCGGAGGGCGGACGCTTTGCGTCCGCCCTCCGGGGCTTTCTTTCAGGGTGCGCGCCGTCACTGGGCGAAGCGGCCGGTGCGCAGGCGAACTCCGGCGTAGCGCTCGGCCAGCTCGCCGTTCACCAGGATCCGGACTTCCCGGACGGAGTCCAGGGAGGCCAGGGAGTCCTGCAGGGCCCGGAGGGCCAGGTCGGCCTCGGCGGGATCCGCCCCCTCCGGCACGGCGGAGGAGAGGAGGTTGGCGTAGCAGACGCCGTCGTCCAGCCAGACGGACTGGACGGTGAACCACTCCGGCAGGGCGGAGCGCCAGTCCCTGTCCCAGGGGCCGTCCCGCAGGGCGGCCGCCAGGACTTCCGCCTGGGTGTCGCCCTCGTAGAGATTCAGCGTCCGCTCCACGGGGGAGAGCTGGCCTTGGGGGTCGATGGCGTAGAGGGTGACATCCACCGTGGCCACCACGTCCTCCGTGCTGGAGAGGAGGACATCCCGGGGGCGGAAACGCTGGCTGTCCCGGTAGCTGAGCTCCTGGCCCCGCACCAGGATGGAGACGGAGCGGACGGCGGAGAGCTGGGTCAGGGTCAGGGTGATGCAGTAATCCGCCAGGGTCAGGCTGATGCCGGAGAGACTGCGGTAGTGGCTGCTGAGATCCACCTTGGCGTGGGAGCCCCGGAGCTCCACCCCCAGAAGGCGGGTGCCCTCCGGGAAGGGGCTTGCGAGACTGCTGTCCGCAGGCCCGGCCAGCAGGGCGTTCATCAGGGCCTCCACCTGGGTCTGGAGGGTGTCGTCACTCTCCTTGGGCAGGGCGGAGCGCTCCGTGCCCAGGGCGTCGCCCCCGGCGGTCTTCTCCAGATCCCGCACCAGGTAGTAGAGCTGGCAGTTGTCCTCCTCCCGGGCGGTGGCCGCCGCGGCGGCGCAGCCGGAGAGGGTCAGCGCCAGGGCCAGCAGCAGGCAGAGGATGCGGTTTTCCCTCATGCTTCCCCTCCTTCCTCCGCCCGGGGCCAGCGGACGGTGAAGACCGCGCCGCCGCCGGGGCGGTTGGCGGCGGAGATGGTGCCGCCGCGCTTTTCCAGGGTGTCCCGGACGATGGAGAGGCCCAGGCCCGTGCCCCCGGCGGCCCGGGAGCGGGCCTTGTCCACCCGGTAGAAGCGCTGGAAGATCTTGGTGAGCTCCTCCTCCGGGATGCCCACGCCCTCGTCCGCCACGGTGAGCAGGACTTCCTCCCCCCGGCGCTTCAGCTCCACCTCTACCCGGCCGCCGTCCCGGTTGTACTTGACGGCGTTGTCCACGAGATTATAGATGATCTGGCGGGTCTCGTCCATGCTGCCCAGGATCCGGCAGCCCTCCTCCGCCTGGTAGGTGAGGGTGATGCCCCGCTCCTCGGCGATGAGCTCCATCATCCGCAGCACCTGCTCCAGGATGGGCAGGGGATCCACCACGGCGGCGGAGGGGAGGACATCCCCGTCCAGCCGGGTGAGCTGCAGGAGATCCTCCGTGATGCGGCTGAGACGGTTGGCCTCCTGGCCGATGTCCGCCACGAACTCCCGGGTGGTGGCGGGGTCGATGCCGTCCGTCTGGAGGATGGAGTCCGTCAGCAGGCGGATGGCGGCAAGGGGGGTCTTCAGCTCGTGGGAGGCGTCCGAGACGAAGCGGCGGCGGGCTTCCTCCGTGGTCTGGAGGCGGTCGGTGAGGCTGTTGAACTCCTGGGCGATCTGAGAGAGCTCATCCCGGCCCTCCACCGCCGCCCGGTGGGAGTAGGCCCCCTCCCGGACGGAGCGGATGGCCTCCAGCAGCTCCCGGATCTGCCGGGTCAGCACCCGGGAGAGGAGGGCGGAGAGGGCCAGCACGATAGCCGCCACGATGCCGCTCACCCGCAAAAGGTTCCGCTGGAAGCCCGCCAGCAGTTCCGCCTGCTCGGTATCATACTCATAGGCGTAGACCGCGCCGATGATCTGGTTGCGGTACATGACGGGGGTGGCGGCGCCGGTGCGGAAGGCGCCGTTTTCATAGCGGCTGGCGGCGCTGTCATAGCCCCGGAGGGCCTGCACCACCTCGGCGTAGAAGACGTACTGCCCCAGGGCGGAGCCGGTCTCCCGGGTGTCGTAAAGGATGCGGCCGCTTGCGTCCGTCACCAGGATTCGGGAGAGGCCCGCCTCCTCCGCCGTCAGCATGGCGCTGCCCACGTTCTCCTCCGTCAGGCGCTCCAGGGGGCTCAGGGAGGTGGCGATGACGGAGACGCTGCTCTGCATGTTGGCGGCCTTGGAGTGGAAGACCAGATCCTCCGACACCAGGACGGGGTAGGTGTTCAGCAGCACCAGCACCGCCGCGATGATGAGGATGTAGCTGAGGCCGAACTTCCGCTGGAGGCTCTGGCGGCGCTCTCTCCGGCGTGTGTTATCCCTTGAAATAGTAGCCCACTCCCCACTTGGTCAGAATGTATTCCGGCTCCGCCGGATTGCGCTCCAGCTTCTCCCGCAGGCGGCGGATGTGGACATCCACCGTGCGGTAATCCCCGGCGTAGGAGTAGCCCCAGACCACGTTCATGAGGTTCTCCCGGCTGTAGATGCGGCGGGGATTGCGCATGAGGAGCTCGATGAGGTCATACTCTTTCGCCGTGAGCTCCACGGGGTTCCCATCGAGGTTTGCCGAGCGCTCCTCGGTGTTCAGGGTGATGCCCCCGGCGGAGAGGCACTTCCCCGCCATGCGCTGGGTGCCCGCCGCCCGGCGGAGCAGGGCCCGGACCCGGGCCTTCAGCTCCAGGATGTTGAAGGGCTTGGTCAGGTAGTCGTCCGCCCCGGACTCAAAGCCCATGAGCTTGTCGGCGTCCTCGCTCTTGGCCGTCAGCATGATGATGGGGACGTTGGAGAACTCCCGGATGCGCATGCAGGCCTCCAGCCCGTCCAGCTCCGGCATCATCACATCCAGGATAATGAGGTCGAAACGGCCGTTCCGGGCCAGCTCCACGGCGGCGGCGCCGTCGTAGGCGCAGTCCACCTCGTAGCCCTCGTTCTCCAGATTGAACTTCATCCCCTTTACCAGGAGCTTCTCGTCATCCACCACCAGGATCCGCATCGGTCTCCCCTTTCCCGGCGTCCTCCGCCGTGCCGTTGTTGTTCGCCTCCGCCGTCCCGGGATCCTCCGGGCCGCCGGGGGCTGCCGTTTCCCCGCCCTGGGGCGGGGTCTCTTCCGTTTCGCTGCCCGCCGGCGGGATCGCATCGGTCTTGCCGCCCTCCGGCGCCGCTTCCCCGGAGCCCGCCGGGTCTCCCTCCGAGGGTGCCGGTGGATCCTCCCCGGCGGTTCTCGTCTCCCCGGCATTCTCCCCCACGGTGAGGCGGGGGCGGAGCTCCTCCAGGGTCTTTTCCCCGATGCCGCTGACGTTCAGGAGATCCTCCACCGCTGTGAAGGGGCCGTTCTCCTCCCGGTAGGCCAGGATCCGGCCCGCCAGCACCTCCCCGATGCCGGGGAGGGCCATCAGCTCCTCCGCCGTGGCGGCATTCAGGTCGCAGGGCCCCGGCAGCTCGTAGGAATAGCTGCCCGTCCCCTCCGTCTCCACCTGGAAGTCCCCGGGCGGGGCGGCGGTCTCCTGCCGCCGCAGAAATCCCGTCAGCAGGAGGAAACCGGCGGCCAGGGCCAGGAGAACCATCTCCGTTTTTCCGAATTTTCCTTTCATATGGGCGGTTGAACTCCCCTCTGAAGTCTGCTATACTGTCGGTACGGATCGTTTTTTCGGGAACGGTGGGGGAAATCCCCCCTCTTCCCTATACTATAACACAGATTGTGAGAGATGGATATGAGGATTCGCCGCTTTTTCTCCGCTTTTTTCTGCGCCGTGCTGCTGCTCACCCTCTGCCCCTTCGCCCAGGCGGCGGAGGACAAGGAGCTGCCCGCCATCGACATCAAGGCCAAGGCCGCCCTGCTGGTGGATCAGAACACCGGCAAGCCCGTCTACGCCAAGAATGAGCATGAGCAGCTCTACCCCGCCAGCCTCACCAAGATCATGACGGCCCTGCTGGTGCTGCGGGCGGTGGACGAGGGCAGGCTCAGCATGGAGCAGAGCATCACCGCCAGCGAGTCCGCCTTTGAGACCCTCCACGACGACGGCTCCTCCGCCGGGATCAAGGCAGGAGAAATCCTGACGGTGCGCCAGCTCCTCCAGTGCCTGCTCATCGTCTCCGCCAACGAGGCGGGCACCATCCTGGCGGAGGCGGTCTCCGGCTCCGTCAGCGCCTTCGTGGAGGAGATGAACGCCGAGGCGGCGGCCCTTGGCTGCGAGAACACCCACTTCGTGAACCCCACCGGCCTTCACGATCCCCAGCACTACACCTCCGCCTGGGATCTCTACCTCATCACTGCGGAAGCCCTGAAGCACGAGGATTTCCTGGCCATCTGCGACAGCATCAAGGAGATCATCCCCGCCACCAACCTCTCCTCGGAGCGGGTGCTGCGGACCACCAACTACCTCCTGGACACCTGGCAGGCCCTGGGCTACCGCTACCGCAACGCCCACGGCATCAAGACCGGCTCCACCTCGGATGCCGGGTACTGCCTGGTCTCCAGCGCCGAGAAGGGGGAGCTGCGCTTCCTCAGCGTGGTGATGGGCTGCGAGCGGGTGGTGGACGCCAGCGGCAAGGCCGACGTGAAGAGCTTTTCCGAGACGAAGCGGCTCTTTGAGTGGGGCTTTGAGAACTTCTCCTACAAGACCGTCCAGTCCGTCAACGACATGCTGGCCTCCATCCCCGTGACCCTCTCCCAGGAGACCAACAGCGTGGTGCTGCACCCTGCGGAGGACGTGGTGGTGCTGCTGCCCAACGCCCTCTCCGCGGACGATCTCAAGCGGGTCATCCGCTTTGAACGGCAGTCTGTGGAGGCGCCGGTCCAGGCCGGCGAGGTCCTGGCGGAGGCGGTGCTCAGCTATGGGGACACGGAGTACGCCGCCATCCCTCTCGTGGCGCTGAACGACATCGACGCCTCCCGCTCCCTGGTGCTGCTGGCCCAGGCGAAGGCGGTGCTGGCCAAGCCCATTGTGAAGATCGCCGTGATCCTGGTGGTAGGGATGCTGCTGGCGCTCCTCATCTGGAAGCTGACCATCGGCCGCCGGCGCTACCGCTACGGCAAGAATGTCCGCCCCAGCCGGAACTACAAGGGCCGCAAGAGGGGATTCTGAGAGAACGAATGATAAAACATCCCGCCGAGGCATTACCTCGGCGGGATGTTTTCGTGACTCCGCTTCATGACAGCTCGATCTTGCCATGTTCACGTTCGTACTCCGCCACGGCGTTCCGGATAAGGATCAGGATCTCGCTGTTGGCGCTGCGGCCCTCGTAGTCCGCCACGATGTGCAGCTTGTGCAGCAGCTCCTCGTCGATGCGGATGGATAAGCTCTTAATGGCCATGGTATTCCTCCAAAATAGATACAATATGTATTTACATTAGTCCCATTTTGTGTTACCATTGCCCGTATGAACGCAAAATATATCTAATATATGTTCATTGGAGGAGTTCAGATGCCGGACTACGCTTCGCTTTACCATTTTCTCTTCAACGCCATCACGGATGCTTTGGGGCATTTGGAGACAGACGCCCCGGAAACCGCCCGGAACATCCTGATCCACGCCCAGATGGAGGCGGAGGAGCGCTACTTGGCGGAGGATTAAAAAAGCGATGCCCGGAAGCTACGCTTCCGGACATCGTTCTCTTACGCGGGGAAATCACTTCTGCCCATAGTAGGCATTCGGCCCGTGCTTGCGGAAGTAGTGCTTGTCCTGCAGGTAGCTGGGGGCGGGGGCTACGCCGGGGGCAAACTGCTCCGTGAGGCGGGCCATGTGGGCGCACTCCTCCAGCACCAGGGCGTTCTCCACGGCCTTGGCGCAGGTCTTGCCCCAGGTGAAGGGGCCGTGCTTGCAGACCAGGACGGCAGGGACGGCCATGGGGTCGATGCCGCGGTCCCGGAAGGTCTCCACGATGACCTTGCCGGTGTTGCCCTCGTA
>CAKTSC010000009.1 GCA_934597465.1 uncultured Dysosmobacter sp. | reverse complement strand
ATCTCCCAGTCCGCCGTCAGCCAGTCCATCAAGCAGCTGGAGACCGCCCTGCAGGCCCGGCTCTTCTCCCGGAGCCCCCGGGGCGTGACGCTCACCGGCGAGGGGCAGATGCTCTATGAGTATGTCCGCAGCGCCCTGAGCCTGCTCTCCACCGGGGAGGACAAGCTCTCCCAGGCCCAGCAGCTGCTGCTGGGCACGCTGACCATCGGCGCGTCCGACACGGTGACGAGCCTCTTCCTCACCCCGTATCTGGAGGCCTTCCACCGCCGCCACCCGGGCATCCGGCTGAAGATCGTCAGCGGCCGCAGCGCCAAGGTGCTGGGGCTGCTGAAATCCGGCGTGGTGGACATCGCCTTCGCCTCCTCCCCCGCCGACAAGTCCAGCCTCTCGGACTTCCCCTGCTTTGAGACCCACTCCGTCTTCGTGGCGGGGAGCAATTACCCCTGCGACTTCGACCACGTCTATACCCTGCAGGAGATCGCGGCCTTCCCGCTGATCCTGCTGGAGCGCAAGGCCAGTTCCCGGGTCTTCCTGGAGCAGTATTTCCTGAAGCGGGGCGTCACCCTGACGCCGGAGATCGAGCTCTCCTCCCGCTCCCTCCTGGTGGACATGGCGGCCATCGGCCTGGGCGTCGCCGGCGTCACGGAGGAGTTCGTGAAGCGGGATCTGGAACAGGGCGCCATCCGGGTGCTGAAGACGGACTTTGAGATCCCCTCCCGCACGGTGGACATGTGCACCCTCCGGGAGGTGAGCCCCACCGCCGCCGCGTCCCGCTTCATCGAAATGGTGCAGGAGGGCACGGCAAAGGGCTGATGGAGACCTTTCTTTTCATTGTGAACCTCATCGGCACGGTGGCCTTCGCCGCCGCCGGGGCCCTGACGGGCCTGCGGAAGAACATGGACGTCTTCGGGGTCTGCATCCTGGGCCTCACCACCGCCGTGGGCGGCGGCGTGGTGCGGGATCTGATCCTGGGCATCACCCCGCCCTACACCTTTCAGGATCCCTTCTCCGCCATGGTGGCGCTGGGGGTGTCGGCGGTATTTTTCCTGCGGCGGTTCCAGCACTTCATCATGCACCGGCCGGAGCTTTACGACCTTATGATGCTGTGGCTGGACTCCATCGGCCTGGGGGCCTTCACCGTCATCGGCGTGCAGATCGCCTATCAGCACACGGCGGAGCCCACCCTCTTCCTGCTGGTCTTCGTGGGGGTGGTCACCGGCGCGGGCGGCGGCCTGATCCGGGACGTGATGGCCGGGAACACGCCCTACATCTTCGTCAAGCACGTCTACGCCTGCGCATCCCTCGCCGGGGCCTTGGTCTGCGCCGGGCTCTGGGAGATCTGCGGCAGCGCCGCGGCCATGGTGACGGGGCTCGTCACCGTGGTGCTGATCCGCTGCCTCTCGGCCCACTTCCGCTGGAACCTGCCCCGGGCACATGAGTGATAAGGCGGAACCCCCCGCCGGACGGCGGGAGCATAAGAAGGTAATATCGTATTTTCCCGGGAACGGCGTGACTTCGGTCACGCCGTTCCCTGTTTCAGCAGCTCTCTCGCAGGGATGAAGCCCGCAAGATCACAGGAAATGCGGAAGCCCGGCGTCCGCGGGAAAGGCCGGCCAGGAAACGCCGCTCCTTTGCGTATGGGAGCAGGCTCCTTTTCCGGCAGGAGATTTTTCACGGATGCCTTTGTCCGCAGCAAGGAAACGTTCGCATATAAAATGGCTGTTAAAAGGGGTCTGTGATTTTGCCGTTTCTCTTGCATCCGTGCTAATTCTATGGTATAGTGATGGTGCGCACACCAAACAGGAAGGAAGTGATCCCCATCGCCATTACAAGCGCAAGCTTACCCACGAAGAAGCGGATCCTGGCCGTCTGCGTGAAGCTGTTTCTGGAAAAGGGCTACAAGCAGACCACGCTGGCGGAGATCAACGAGAAGGCCGGTGTGTCATACAGCCAGTTCCAGAACATTTTCCGCGCCAAGGACGGCGTACTGACGGAGCTGGTGGAGTTCATGTTTGAAAACCAGTTCGCGATGGCGCGGAGCACGGCGGGGGCGAAGCTGCCGCCGGTCTATGTCTACGCGGTCGAAACGGCGATCCAGATGACGCTGACGGAGCTGAACGAAAACCTGCGGGAGATCTACATCGAAGCCTACACACAGAAGGAAGCATCCGAGTACATCCGGCGTGAAACGGCGAAGGAGCTGTATCAGATTTTCGGTTCGTATCAGCCGGAGCTGACCGCCCGGGACTTCTATGACATGGAGATCGGCTCGGCCTGCATCATGCGCGGCTACATGGCGCACCCGTGCGACGGGGAACTGACGCTGGAAAGGAAGCTGCGGCTGTTCCTCACCATGAGCCTGCGGGCGTACAACGTCCCGAAGGAGGAAATGGAGCAGGCCATCCGGTTCGTGGAAGGGCTGGATATCCGCGCGATCTCCGAGCGGGTGATGCAGGAGCTGTTCCGTGCGCTGGCGATGCACTTCGAGTTTTCCCTTACGGGGATCGTGCCGCCGGCGCAGACATAGAACCCAATACGCATTGCAGGGGAATGCTCCCTTGCATCGGGAGATCTCCCGATGCAGTTCCCTTCTGCCGACGCGCTGCCCGTGGGGGGCGGGCAGTGCAGGAAGAAAGCGAGGAGACAACATGAAAAAACGATTACTCAGCATTTTCCTCACCCTGTGCATGACGCTCACCATGCTTCCGGTCAGCGCCTTTGCGGCGCAGCCGGAGGAAGCGCTGTACGCGCGGATGCTGGAGCTCGGTCTGGTGGACAGCGGCGGCACACTGATCCGGGACAACACCTTTACAGTGGAGGACGGCACGCGCCTTTCCTCTCTGGATGCGTTGGTGGAGTGGCTGAATCAATGCAGCGCGGAGGATCTGGACACCCGCGTCACCGTGGATGCCACCGGCCGCTCCGCCACGGCGGAGCAACTGATGTACGCGCTGTCCATTGAGTACCAGATGACCGATCTGGCGCAGACGCTGAACCGGCTGGCCTCGAACGGCGGCGGCGTTTCCCTGCAGGCGGCGGATACGAGCGTACACGACCTGACGTTCAAGCTGTTCATCGGGCGGAACCAGGACAACAACATTCTGACCATCAAAGCCGTTCTGTATGACCGGAACAGCAACGAGGTCACCGCGCCCCATGACATCGGCATCCAGATCGGCATGTTTGCCGATTTCCTGACGCCCCATCAGTCGGACTTCTACGCGGACGGCATGCCCGGCGGCAACTTTTTCAAGGACTTCACCATTTCGAAGGACTCCAGTTCGGTGGAACTGAATCTGTCGATGGACACGCTGCGCGGGTATCTCCGCGAGTATGAGGGCCACTGGGACGGGTATGCCAGGGTGCTCATTCAGGCCCGCACCGCCTATGGCGCCGCCATGCCGGCCTGCGCGCAGTCGTGCACGGTGTCGCTCGCGGCGTCCAGTGATGCGGACGCCATCGTTTCCGCGATCACCGGCGGCACGCAGATCGGCAAAAGAGACGGCAGCGGAACGAGCGTCGTGCCCTATCACCTGGACTGGCAGCAGCACGACAGCGCGACCGAAAAGGTCACGGTGAACGGGACGGACTACTTCAAGATCAACACCGCCGTTCCGGCCGCCCGCGGATACAGTTACGACCCCAGCAGCATATACAATGAGACCCACGGCTGGATGGACGTTTTCAATCAGGCGATCAAGCTGGGCGCGGGCGACCCGGACGATCCCAAGGTCAATCTGGCAAACGTGACGCTCTGGACCAAGGACGGCAGCCGGGATATCAAGCCCATGTCCATTTCCATCATGGAGGACGGGGATCTTGTCAAGATCGCAAGAATCTCCCGGAGCTATGACTCCAACGATTTTTCCGACAGTGATGACGCCGCCTATCTGGCAGACCTTGCCCGGGTACAGGAGATGGACTGGGACTATTCGGATCCCAGCAAGCTCAACTTCTATAAGCAGGTCAAAAACCACAACTGGCGCGTGCGGCGCTTTACGAATGTAAAAGTCCCGATCACGACCACAGACTCCAACTACGTCTGGTATCCGCAGGACTGGTATCTGCCCGTCAGCTGGATCGCGCAGAATGATGATGCGGATATCCGTCCGGAGGAAATTTTGATCCACGGCGCACTGACCCTCGTGGACGAAACGGCGCCGACCATCGAGTCCATCGACAGCTGCGCGCGCACGCCCAAGTATACAGGAAGCACGGATTACTGGTATTCCTCGTTCTATCCCGACAACGTCGTGCCCATCGTCGTGACCTTCTCCGAGCCGGTCTACGGCGATTATGAGCTGGCCTATCTGGACGGCACGGAAACCAAGTATCTGTCCGGCAACAGCGGAATTGCGGGCCTAATCGATGCAACTGTATACCCTTCTTCCGAAGCTACCCTTTCCAAGACCCGCGTGTTCTATTACCCGGTCTCGGCCACGGACAGCACAGGCATTCAGGTGCTGGGCGTGAAGCCCGTGGATGAGAACGCCTGTACGGATGTCTACGGCAACAAATTCAAGTCCCAGACCGACGGCGCTTATAAGGAGTTCCGAACCACCGTGCTCGGAGACGGCCTGCAGGGCGGCGATCTGGACGACAGCTTCCTTTCCCTGTCCGCCGAGGCAGATCCCCAGGATCCCAGCAAAGTCAGCTTCCGGGTGACGCTGAACAATGACGAGACCTTCCAGACCAAGTGGCTGGAGTGGTCGAAGGCCTCGGACGCCAGCAAGGTTTCCGTTGTGCTGGACGGCGACCCCACGCAGGAGGCCGAATTAAAGCTGGATGTCACCGGCACGGGCAGCCAGCAGGAGTACATCCTCACCGGCAGCATGACGCTGCCGAACGTGAGCGCGGAAACCGCCCATACGGCGGAGCTGTATTTCAACGATTCCCTTTATTACGGGGCGTATGCAACCTTCACCCAGCAGCCGGTCACGCTTGCGGATGAGAGCGCCTATACCATCGGCGTCCATTCCGCCGGCTGGCCCTCCGGGATCGATCAGGTCGTGTTCCTGCAGGACGCGGAGGTTCCGGTGCTCGGGTTCACTGACAACAAAAAAGACTATACCTATCGCTATCTGGGCACCGACGATGTCCAATGGACGGTCAGCGATCCGGAGATCCTTCAGCTGACAGCCGTCGAGGGCGGCGGCACCAACCTGTCGCTGACGCAGACGGTCAAAGCCGGCATCATCCCCCTGAAAGCCGGTACCGCCACCATTTCCCTGACGTGCGGAAACAACGGGAAGGGAACGACCACGGCTTCCAACTCCATTACGGTCACTGTGAAGGACAGCGGCCGGCCCAGCATCCTGTTCCCCGTGGGCGCGGACACCGTCTATGCCCGGATGGGTATGGATCAGACCGTCCACTTTGCGTCCAATCTCTCTGACCACGCACCGGCGGACGGCAGGATCACGGCCGCGCTCTATGCGGGCAGCAGCATCGCGAAAGATGCGGAACCCATCTGGGAAACGACGCTGGAACGCACGGCCGCGAACCTGACCATCCCCGGCGATCAGCTCACCGCCATCTCCAAAGGCGGCACTCCCTCCTATATCCTGCGGCTGACGGCGACGGCCGAGGTGGACGGCACCGTTCGGAACCTCAGTACCGAGGCAAAGATCATTGTCCGCTCCCAGCCCGCAGTGATCACGCTCACGGGGCTGGACGATCCGATGTTTACCAGCGGTCAGTCCATCGAGATCGGCTGGACGGTCGAGAATTTCGATCTGGTTACGAACCCGGACGCATGTCAGTTCCAGTTCACGGTGGAAAAGAACGGCGAGACAGTTTACACCACCACGGAGAAGGCCGCCTCCGGCAGCTATCCCCTGTTGCCGGATACGCCCGCGCAGCTGAAGGATTACTACATCGTCACCGCCAAGGCCAAAAACGGCGCGGATCCCACCTGGAGCATCGCGTCCAGCACGATCACCGTCTATCGGAGCGGCGCGCTGGATATCCTGGTGGGCGGCGAGAAGCGGGATTCCGTCACGCTGAAAAACGACATTACCGGCGAGACCACGACGGATCCCTCGATCAGCACTTATGCCGGTGAAACCATCAGCGGCCTGACCTCTGCCCAGGCCATCGCCGGGCTCCGCAGCGAACTGAGCCTGATGGAGAGCATCGGCATCAACTTCCGGGACTACGATTGGAGCATTCTCTATGACACGATCCGGTGGAGCACTTCCACCGGCCAGGGGGATGCGGTCTCCGATGAACTGCAGCGGGCGGTGAGCATCAACTACCGGGAGGGCAGCCTCTACGCACCGCTGGAGCAGTATTCCTACACCAGCTATCTGCCCCAGACCATTCTGCTGCTGAGCGGCCTGCGGGACGGCAGCAATACCGTCACCGCCGCGCACAGCTCCCTGCCCTCGCTCAGTGACCGTGTCACTGTAAACGTGGAGACCCTGAAAGACAAGCTGTATCTGTTCCAGTTCTCTCCGGCAGTCAGGACTGAGATCTCCTATGAGGACGGCCAGGGGAAGACGCACACGCTCTACTCCAACGACGACGGCTCTCTGGCACTGTTTGAGCCCAATGGCATCGCGTCCGAGCTGCGGGCAGCCTCCGTCAGCGGCGGTGTCTCCTACCGGGGAACGGTCTCCCGGCTGGCACTCAAGAGCGGCGAGGGCAGCGGAGTACGTGGCGAGCTGTATCCCCTCAACACAGCCGAGCTGCGCCGTGCCGCCGCCGCGCAGGTACAGCTGCTGCGGCCTGACGGTACGCCGCTGGCCAATACGGATGTGACCCTGCGGGGCGGCGTATACCGCAACCGTTATGCTGCCGGAAACCGCGATGACGCTTACTGCGCCGGCGCCAGATTTGCAAAGGCAGCCGGTCAGGCCGCGTCGCTGGACGGAACGCAGGATCAGACCTTCACCACCGACGCAAACGGCATGCTGACCGTTCACATGGATCTGTCGCAGTTCACGTCCAAAAACGATCCCAAAGCCGCGGGCGTGGGCGACAGTCTGGAGTTCATCCTTGAACTGCGCTTCGGCAACGACTACTATCCCGAGATCGTCACCGTGGACGGCAGCCTGACCCAGCGCGACGCCATGCGCTCCGGCGAGGATATCGTGACGCTGACAGCCGCGGGGAAGGAGAAGCCCTTCGTGGCCGTCCAGACCGTCAGCTATACCGGCCGTGAGATCGACGTGCGCAGGCATACCGGCGTCGTGGGCCCCAGCAGCAACTACCCCAGCGCCCGCCTGGAAAGCTCGATCATGCTCTGGGGCGTGGAGGATGTCTCCTTCGCCGATACCGGATACCGTTTCGACCTGCGGGCGCAGGAGACCGGCGTCTCCGTTCCGGCACAGAGATCGGTAACGGTCAAGGACGCCTCCTATCCCTTCTCGTCCATCCCGCTGGTAAGCAATTCTGCTGCGATCACCAGCAGCAGCTTCCAGAACTATGACGGGACGCGCAAAACGCCGCTGGAGGCCGCGCTCTATAACGGGAACGGCGGACTGGTCTGCACCATTGCGCTGCCCTTCGGCCTTGCGGATCTGACCGCCATTGAACGGGTGGAGGACGCGCCGTCCGTCATGTCCCTGATGGCAAACCTGGCCGCTTACGGCAGCGTCGGCGGGGCCAACACCGAATACGGGTTGGTCAACACCGTGTCCGACGGCATTATGATGGACGCCCTGTCCTTCCTGGAAAAAATGGGCGGAGAGACCGGCCTGGTGAAGGCCATCCTCATGCCCACGGAGGATCCCACCCGCTATGAGGCATACCTCTGGACCGGCATCAACACCACAAAGCTGGAAGATCTGGAGTATGACCGGAACGGGATCTCTCTGGAACCCAGCTATATCGGGCAGGACTATGACAGCCTGCTGGGTCAGGTCAATGACACCTTCACCCTCAGCGATTTCCAGGCCATGGCCGACGGCTCTTACTTCGACGACCGCAGCAGTCTTTACGGCGCGGCCAGCGGCGCGATCGGCCTGCCCATCATGCTCCAGCTGGAGGGCTGGGTGAGCACGGAGATCCGCTACAGCTTTGACAAGGGTCAGTGGCAGGTTCTGACCACCGGCGGCGGCTTTACCGCCGGCGCGCAGCTAGAATTTGAGAAAATCCTGCGCTGCTCCGCCTACGGCATCCCGCTGACGGCCAGCTTCAAGGTTCGCGGCGGCGCGGTCGTGGATTTCCAGTCCGCCATCCGCTACGCCGAGCAGCTGGGGCTGGAATGGAACGACGACACGGCCAACGCCGTCAACGACTATCTGACCGCGCTGCGCATCAACGCCTATTTCGAATTCTTCGGCGGCCTGGGCTACGACCAGGGCTTCACGGCCAAGGTCGGCGTATTCGGCACCATCGAGATCAACAACGAGAACCGGTTCCTGACCCGGAAGTACCTGAAGGATCCCGACGCACGGGACGTGCGGGGCCAGTTCCTCCAGCTGGACGGCGAGGCCGGCATCCGGGCCGCGCTGGGCGTCGGCCCGCTGGTCACGGAGCTCACGCTGGTGTCCCTGGGATACGGCACGGCGTGGAGATTCAACGACTGGGACGATATCAGCGACTACTGGGAAAGCGCCTCCAGCGGCCTGGGTTCCACCGGCTGGATGGACGATGATCTGGCAGGCCAGAATCTGGCGGCTTACGACAGCCGGAGCGCCGTGGTGGCGGCGGAGCCCGTGGTCCGGCTTCAGAGCCGCGACTACCTCGACGCGGACGGCCGCATCTGGCTCGGCGGCGGCAGCGGAATTGCGCTCATGAGCCTGGACGTGTCCAATAAGCTTCAGGCGATCGAGACCAATTCCTACCCCTTCAGCACGCCGATGATCTCCGATGACGGCGGGATCCTTGTTTACCTCTCCGATGCCGACAGCACCGATGTGACGGATGTGGAGGTGCGTTACAGCCTGTCTTCGGGCGGCGCTTTCCCCAACGGTACCGCCATTCCCGACGGAACGGACGGCTTCTCCGGCTACGGAGACAGTTCTCCGGACTTTGACGGTACAAGCGATTTTGCCGGCGCGGTCTGGCTGCGGGAAGCCGCGACCCTGAATCTCAAGGCCGGCACAAAGCTGAATGAAGGCCAGCAGACGATCCTTCTCAACGGTCTGGAGGTCATGGCCTCGATCTGGAACGGCAGCGAATGGGTCACGACACGCCTTACCGACAACGGTTCTCAGGAGTTCGCCCCTGTCATCGCGGTCAACGGCGGCAGAGCCATCGCCGTGTGGCGCTCTGTTCAGACTGATGAAAGCGCGTTTGCCTTCACGCAGAACCGCATCCTCTGCAGGATTTTTGACGGCAAAGCGTGGAGCAGCGAAACCTACACGCTCTACAATGGCAGCGCCGGCGAGGTCACCGGTATGACCGCCAAAATGCTCGCGGACGGCACCGCCGCCGTTGCCTTCTCCGTAGAGGACGCGGCCAACGGCAGCGACATCTATTACACGGTCTTGGATACCACGGATACGAATCCGGAGGACAGCGCCAAGACGATCCGCGCGACCACCAATTCCTGCACCGATGAAAATCCCCAGCTGACCGCAGTGGGCGGCCAGTTTGTGCTGGGGTGGAGCAGCGTCCAGTCCCGCACCGGCGCGGAACAGCATGATGTTGGCCTGCGGGTGTTCGACAAGACCGGCGCACCGCAGCCCATCCTGCCCGAGTCTCTCGGCGATATGGTGTCCACGGCGGCCTTTGACGGCCAGTTCACCTTCGTCAAGGGCGCGGATACGCTGGATGAACTGTCGATCCTGTGGAACGACGCCAATGCAGGCGCCGGGGAGAATGACGTCATCCGGGCCATCCGGTTTGTGCCCTATGACGACGGCTATATCTCCTCCGCAGCAATTGAAGTGGCGGAGCTTCCCGAACGCACCAGGCTGAATCACATGGATGCCTTCGTTGCGAATGGCGACGGTGCCGGCATCCAGGCGGTGCTGCAGGGCACGGCCTACAGCGAAACAGAGTTTGACGAAGTCAGCTACTCCTACGAACTGGGCGGCGAAACCTATTCCGGCACCGGCCGCATCCCCAGGCAGACTGTGAATCTCTTCAGCGCGTCCGGCACGTATGCCGATGCGGTGGAAGTCGTCTCCACCACGGTGGACTATACCACGCTGGCCGCCGACAGCTATGTACCGGTCAGCTTCACCGTGGCGAATCAGGGAATGCACATCATCGACCGCGTTGCCATCAGGCTGGACGGCGCAGAGCCGCAGACGTTTACCGGCCTTGCGATTCTGCCCGGCCAGTCAAAGACGCTTTCCGTTGTCGCCAAGACCGGCAGCGAGATCAAGGATCTGGATTACACGGCAACCGCGGGCTTTACCGGTGCGGCAGAGCGATCTGCCAGCGGCGTGATCCGTCTGGATTACCCGGACGTGGGCATTTCCGCCCTGACGGTCACCAGGGAACAGGATGGCCTGCGGACAGTCCTTGCGCACCTTTACAACCAGGCGGCGGCATCTGTGAACAAGCCGGACCGCCGTGTGGTTCTGGGCGTCTACTCCGACCCCGAATGCAGTATGCCGGTCAACGGGAAGTATTTTGCGGACGGCAGCACGGACAAAGCCTATGAGCGGATCCTTACCGGCGATGCGCTGGCCGCGATCGACAAGACCGGCTGCACCCAGGAGATGACGTTCAGCATCGGACAGTATGTCTCGGATGCCGGACTCAAGGAGATCCCCGATTCCGGCGTGGTGCTCTTCGTCAAAGCGCGGATTGAGCAGCAGATCGACGGGGCCTGGGTCACGCTCCCTGAGGCGGACAGCCAGAACAACCAGAAACACATCACCTTCGACAGCCTGCTGACAAGAAACGAAAACGTACCCACCACCGTCTCTGTCGAGATGGAAAACGGCGGCACCACCACGGCCAATGTGCAGGTGCGGAACAATTCCCTCCAGCCGCGCGCCAGCGGAAATCTGGTGGCCGCGCTGCTGGATAGAAACGGCACGCTGCTGGAGACAAAGACGCTGGGTGATCTGACGCTTGCGGCGGAAGAGATCAAGGAGAGCTCCATTGTCTTCTCGAAATCCGGCGCGCGGGTGGTTCTGCGCTACGGTGAGGCAGCCTCCGGGAATCACACCGCCAATGCTGCCAGCATCACCATCGACGGTCTGTCCCTTACGATGGGCAGCTTCGACGGGAAGGACTGCGCCACGGTCGGAAATGTGTCTGTGGGTCAGTATCTGCTCACTGTGATCCCCGAGAGCAGCGGAGCGGCCGTTACCGTGAACGGCAAGCCGGCAGAAAACGGCATGGCAGCGATCACCGGCGGCTCCTACAAGAGGACTGTCACGGTGACGATCACGGCGGCAGACGGTTCAACCGCCCGTACCTACACCATCTATCTCGATCCGGCTCCTTCCCAGGTCTCCTGCACGCTGACCTTTGAGACCAACGGCGGCAGCAAGATCGCGGCACTGCGCAGGAGCTTCGGTACTACCGTTGACCTTACTGTCTTCACACCCACACGCAGCGGATACCGCTTCACCGGCTGGTATGCGGACGAGGCGCTGACAGAAAGAATTACGGAAGTAACGCTCAGCGGCAGCAAGACCGTATATGCCGGCTGGCAGGAAGGGGAGTCTCCCTTCATCGATGTTCTGCCCGGCAGCTACTATTATGATGCGGTACTATGGGCGGTGGAAAACGATATCACAAAGGGGACTTCCGCCACCACCTTCAGCCCCAACGCCAGCTGTACCCGCGCCCAAGCCGTCACGTTCCTGTGGCGTGCCGCCGGCAGCCCCGCCCCCAAGACCGCCGCCATGCCCTTTACGGATGTAAAGGCCGGCAGTTACTGCTATGACGCAGTTCTGTGGGCGGTGGAGAGCGGCATTACAAAGGGCACCGGCGAGACCACGTTCAGCCCCGATGCGGCCTGCTCCCGCGCGCAGATCGTGACATTCCTGTGGCGCAGCCAGAAGGCCCCGGCCGCCGGTACTGTCAGCCCCTTTACCGACGTGAAAGCCGGCGCCTACTATGCCGATGCGGTTCTGTGGGCAGTCAAGGAGGGTGTTACCAAAGGTACGACGGATACCACGTTCAGTCCCGGCGCGAATTGCACCCGTGCGCAGATCGTCACCTTTCTTTGGAGAGCGCTGGCTGAGTGATGCCGGCACTCGGTATCTGACCGTCACGGTGAAGCCGCTGCCGGAAGGAGCGGCCGTACAGGATGTCAAAGCAGCTCTTGCAGATACCCCTGAAATACCATAAAAGCATTTGCGCAGGAGGGCGGCTCGTATGAGCCGCCCTCCTGCGCGGAAGCCGCCGGCATTCCGGCTCCCCTCCCTTTACCCTGCCGTGAGATGCTTCGTACCGCTTCGCTTTTGCTGCCGCATACTCATCTGCCCTCCCGGCGGCACGCACGGCGGGAAAAATCCCCCACACGGAGCAGCGTGTGAAACCGGCCCAGCCCCAAAAGGGCAGGGCCGGTTTCACGCCCCGGCGAAGCGCGGCGGCCCGGGGCTCTTCCCAGGGAAAATGGTTCCGCAATTTCCCCTGAATTTCCAAATCATTTTCCGCCGCGGCGTGTACGCGGCGGAAAATCCCTCTCGCGAAGCGGAGTGACGGGCCGCATCTCTGATGCGACCCGGCTCCCGAGCGCAGCGCAGCGGCCCCTCCGGCGATGCCGGAGGGGCCGCTGGCCATCGTGCCGGATATCCTCTGGATGTCCGGCACGGGGCTTTCCTCGCTGAAATGTTCCTCGGTACATTTCAGCGAAACTTCTTTTACATTTTCTCCGGGGCCTCCACGCCGATGAGGCGCAGGCCGTTGCGGAGGACGACGCGGGTGCAGTCCGCCAGCTTCAGGCGGGCGGCGGCCAGGGCGGGCTCCTCGCCCTTGATGCGGCAGGCGTTGTAGAATCGGTGGAAGCAGCCGGCCAGCTCCTGGAGGTAGCGGTTGATGTGGCTGGGATCGTAGTCCCGGGCGGCCAGCTTGATCTCCTCGCAGAAGGCGGAGAGCTGCTTGATGAGGGCCAGCTCCGTCTCCTGGCCCAGGAGGGACATATCCACGCTCTCCATGGCGGGGACGGTCATGCCCTCGCTCTCCAGGGCCCGGAGCAGGGAGCAGATGCGGGCGTGGGCGTACTCCACATAGTAGATGGGGTTCTCGCTGTCCTCCCGGACGGCCAGGCCCAGGTCAAACTCCATCTGGGTGTCGGGCTTGGCGTTGAAGAACCAGCGGGCGGCATCCACCGGTACCTCGTCCAGCAGGTCGGAGAGGGAAATGGCCTTGCCGGTGCGCTTGGACATGCGCACCACCTCGCCGTCCCGCAGGAGCTTCACCAGCTGCATGAGGACGATGTCGAGGCGATTGGTGCCGTCCAGGCCCAGGGCATCCAGGGCGCCCTTCAGCCGGGCCACGTGACCGTGGTGATCCGCGCCCCAGATGTTGATGACCCGGTCGAAGCCCCGGACGGCGAACTTATTGCGGTGGTAGGCGATGTCGGCGGCGAAGTAGGTGTAGAAGCCGTTGGCCCGGCGGAGGACATCGTCCTTGAGATCCAGCTTCTCCACGTCGGCGGGCTTCCTCCCGGCCTTCAGCAGGTTCTCCCGGATGATATCCGCCGTGCGGAGCCAGAGGGCCCCGTCCTTCTCATACGTCCAGCCCCGGTCGGTGAGGAGCTGCACGGTCTCGGCCACGTACCCGCTCTCGTGGAGGGAGGACTCGTAGAACCAGGTGTCGTAGTGGATCTTGTAGCGGGCGAGATCCGTCTTCATCTTGGGGAGGTTGACGGAAAGACCGAACTGGGCCAGCTTCTCCTGACGCTCGGCTTCGCTGACGTTCAGCAGCTCCTCGCCGTGAAGGTCGTAGTAGGCCTTGGCCAGATCCTTGATGTCGCCGCCCTGGTAGCCGTCCTCCGGGAAGGCGATGGAATCCTCGCCCTGGATGAGCTGGAGGTAGCGCACCTCGATGGAGCGGGCGAACTTATCGATCTGGTGACCGGCGTCGTTGACGTAGAACTCCCGGCTGACATCCGCACCGCAGAAGCTGAGGACGGAGGCCAGGGTGTCCCCCAGGACGCCGCCCCGGGCGTTGCCCATGTGCATGGGGCCGGTGGGGTTGGCGGAGACGAATTCCACCATGATCCTCTCCCCGCGGAGGACGTCGGCGCTGCCGTAGTTCTCCCCCTCGGTCTCCACGGCGGACAGCACGTCGTGGTACCAAGTTTTGCCCAGGCGGAAGTTCAGGAAGCCGGGGCCCGCGATCTCGGCAGAGGTGAAGTAGCTGCCATCCAGGTCAAGGCGGGCAAGCAGGGCCTCCGCGATCTTGCGGGGGGGCAGCTTCAGCTGCCGGGCGCAAGCCATGGCAAAGGTGCTGGTGAAGTCGCCGTTGGCGGTGTCCTTGGGGATCTCCACGGGCACCGCGGTGATCTCAGCCTGGGGCAGCTCCCCAGCGGCGGCCGCGGCGGCGTAGGCCGCCAGGGTCAGGCGGGCGGCCTGGTCTTTCGCGTTCTGGATCATGTGGATCATATCGTTTTCTCCCTCCCGCGCGCGGGGCGCGCGTCGATTCTCAGTTTCAGTGCTTTTCCCGCACCTGCAGGCAGACCCGGCTGTCAAGGTCGATCTGCCCCTCCGCCCGCAGGCGGTAGCGGAGCTCCACCAGGCCGCCCCGGGCACTCATGTGCCAGCGGATGCGCTCCGTCTCCGTCTCCATGGCGAAGCTGCCGTAGGCCGTGGCGTAGCGGAAAGCCCGGCGCTCCCCCTCCTCAAAGATCATCAGGGACTGGACGGCCCCGCTGCGCCGCAGCGTGACCCGGCCCGGGGTGATGGTGAAGCAGGTGGTGCTGCCCTCCAGGCCCGTGAGCTCCGTCTCCCGGTAGGTGAGACGCCAGCCCTCCGCCGTCTCCTCCAGCAGTCCCTCGGTGGTGAGCTCCGTCTCGTCGCTCTCCCCGGCGCAGCTCTGGCGGCCCTTCACGGTGAGGAGCACCGGGATCCCTCTCTCAGACATCCCCGACCTCCACCCTTCTGGGCGGCTGGGCCAGTTTCTCCCCCAGGAAGGCGGAGGCCAGACGCTGGAAGTCCTCCACCCGGTCGCTGACGCAGAACTCCGCCCGGCCGCCCTGGGGCATCCCCAGGCTGTCCGACGCCGCCAGCAGGCGCTGGAGCTCTTTGGCGGACTCCTCGCCGGAGTCGATGAGGGTCACGCCGGGGCCCATGACGTTTGCGATGATCTCTTTCAAGAGGGGATAGTGGGTGCAGCCCAGGATCAGGGTATCCACGCCGTCCGCCCGCAGGGGGGCCAGGTACTCCTCCGCCAGGGTCTCGATGACGAGGTCGCCGGGGTGGGTGCGGCCCTCCTCCGCCAGGGGGACGAAGAGGGGGCAGGCCTTCTGGAACACGGCGACGGCGGGATCCAGGGTGTGCAGCGTCCGCTCATAGGCGCCGGAGCGGACGGAGGCCTGGGTGGCGATCATGCCGACGCGGCCGTTTTTCGTGGCGGCCAGGGCCGCCCGGCAGGAGGGCTCCACCACCCCCACGATGGGCAGGTCGTTCTCCTGCCGCAGCAGCTCCAGGGACGTAGAGGTCACGGTGCCGCAGGCGATGAGGATGGCCTTCAGGTCAAAGGTTCGCAGGAAGCGGACGTCCTGCCGGGCGTACTTGCGGATGGTCTCCGGCGAGCGGCTGCCGTAGGGCACCCGGGCGGTGTCGCCGAAGTAGACCAGATCCTCCCCCGGCAGGATGCGCCGCAGGGAGCGCACGGCGGTGAGGCCGCCGAGGCCGGAGTCAAAGACGCCGATGGGCCGGCGATCCATAGTCTTCCCCCTTTCCGGTTTTCCCCGCGCCGGAGCAGGCGGCGCGGAGCGCCCGGCGGTTTTGGTTCCGTCCGGACAGTTGCAGACATAGTATTATACTATGGGAAGCCCCTTCCTGCAAGAGGAAGCGCCCCATCTTTTTCTCCCCGCCGCCAAAAAGAAGGGTCATCGGTAATTTTTTTGGGTAGCATTTCCCGGATTTCTCTGCTATAATATCTCCCGTTCCAGATCATCCCCCCGGGAAAACCCCTTTCCCGGAGCCAGCCGCCGGGCCGGGCCCGGCCATGCCCCTCCCGATCCCGGGAGGACGGAAACGGAGGTGTCTTCCATGAATATCGAGCTGAGCCGCCAGCAGTTCCGCTACCTGCTGGATCTCGTCTACATCGGAAACTGGGTGCTGAACTCCACTCGGGAGAACGACCGCATTAAGGAGTACGACCAGGTAGAGAGCCTCATCTTCTCCCAGTGCCTCTCCCAGGGGATGAAGAGTCTCGTGGAGCAGCTGGACGGGGAGCTGATCCCCTCCCGGGCCTTCGCCGACGGCGGCATCCATGAGGCCATCGCCAGCTATGAGGACGCCACCTTCTACGAGCTCCTGGCGGAGGATCTGGCCCTCCGGGACTTGGGCGGCGTCCCCCTGACCCGGGAGAACTACGAGCGGCTCCTGGAGCGCATCGACGTCTACCTGGACGAGTTCGACGCCCACGGCACCGACCACGTCTCCGTGGAGCTGGAGGAGCCGTAAGATATCCTGCCGACGCTCGCCAAAACGGCGGGCGTTTCCGTCCCCGGCGGCAGGATCTCCCGTCCCGTTCCCTCCCCGGAAAAAATTTTTGAAAAATTGTCCCTCCGGCGGGAACTTTTTGTTGGAACAGTACGTCAAAACGGTTATACTGTCCCTGTGACAGCCCCCTGCGCATCTACGCAAGAATTGAAAGGAGCATTCCCTACGATGAAAAGAATCACGTCCCTTCTCCTGGCCGCCCTGATGCTGCTGGCCCTGGCCGGCTGCGGCAATTCCGCGGGCGGCGGCAGCAGCGAGCCCAAGAGCGCCGACCTCAGCGCCTTCCTGGAGACCGTCACCTCCAGCCAGGAGGCCGCCATGGAGACCCTGCCCGCCGACGCCCTGGAGACCTACTACCCCGGCATCAGCGACATCGACACCAAGCAGTGCACCGGCGCCACCGCCCTCATCAGTGCCGTGGCCTCCGAGATCCTGCTGGTGGAGGTGGCCAACGCCGACGACGTGGCCAAGGTGGAGGAGATCATGAACGCCCGCATCAGCTACCAGGTGGGCGACGGCACCTCCCCCGGCGGCGCCTGGTATCCCGAGACCATGGATCAGTGGGAGAACAACTCCCGGGTGGTCTCCGTGGGCAACAGCGTGATGCTGGTGGTGATGGACAACGCCGACGAGATCGTGACGGAGTTCCAGAACCTCTTCGCGTAAA
>CAKTSC010000008.1 GCA_934597465.1 uncultured Dysosmobacter sp. | reverse complement strand
AGCGGTTTGCCGCCACTGTGAAGGTGGGGGAGAAGGGGCAGTTCGTGGTGCCCAAGGAGATCCGGGAGATGTTTGACATCCAGCCCGGGGACACCCTGCTGCTGCTGGCGGATACCAAGCGGGGCATCGCCGTGGTGAAGGACGGGGAGGTCTTCTCCCGTTTTGCCAGCAAACTGGGCGAGGGCCCGGAGGGCGACGAGGAGGGGGAGGAAGCATGAGCGAAGTTCTGGCGGTACAGGGCCTCACCAAGCACTATCCGGCCTTCACGCTGGAGGATGTGAGCTTTACCCTGCGGCCCGGGGTCATTACCGGTTTCATCGGCCGGAACGGGGCGGGAAAGAGCACCACCTTCAAGTCCCTGCTGAACCTGACCCATTCCGACGCCGGGGAGGTGCGCTTCTTCGGCCTGGATTTCGCCGGGCACGAGAGGGCGATCAAGAGCCGCATCGGCTATGTGCCGGGGGAGTTCGTCTACTATCCCCGGAGAAAGCTGGGGGCCATCGCGGAGGTCGCCCGGCATTTCTATCCCAACTGGGACGAGGAGGCCTACCGCCGCTGCCTGGCGCGCTTTGCCCTGGAGGAGGGGAAGACCGTCTCTCAGCTCTCAGCGGGTATGAAGGTGAAGTTTGCCCTGACCCTGGCCCTGTCCCACCGGGCGGAGTTGCTGCTGCTGGATGAACCCACCAGCGGGCTGGATCCCGTGTCCCGGGAGGAACTGCTGGAGGAGTTCCTGCACCTCTCCCGGGAGGAGGGGGTGACGATCCTCTTCTCCACTCACATCACCAGCGACCTGGATCGCTGCGCGGACGAGATCCTCTACCTCCGGAAGGGAAGGATGGCCGAGCGAGGGAGCCGGGAGGAGCTGGTGAACCGCTACCGGCTGCTAGCGGCGAAGGAAAAACCCGCGAACTCCCTGGGCGCCTGCCCAACGGCGGAGGGCTGGACGGCTCTCTACCGGGCGGAGGATGCGCCGGAGGGAAAGCCTGCCAGTCTGGAAGATATCATGGTGCATCTGGAAAAGGGGGGAGAGGCATGAGGAATCTGCTGCGGCACGAACTGAAGCTGGTGGCCCATCCCACCAACTGGATCTTCCTGGCCCTCTCCGCCATGCTGCTGATCCCAAACTATCCCTACTACGTGGTGTTTTTCTACGGCTGCCTGGGCTTCCTCTTCACCTTTACGGAGGCCCGAGAGAATCAGGACTTGCTGTTCCTCTCCCTGCTGCCCCTGGGGAAGCGGGATCTGGTGAAGAGCCGCTTCCTTCTCGTGATCCTCTTCCAGCTGGTGCAGATGCTGGCGGCGGTGCCCTTCGCCCTCCTGCGCCAGAGCTTTGCCATCCCCGGGAACGCCGCCGGGATGGACGCCGGCATCGCTCTCTTCGGCCTGGCGCTGCCCATGCTGGGGATCTTTGACCGGATCTTCCTGGAGAGCTTCTTCCGGCGGCCCGACAAGGTGGGAACGGCCTTTTTGAAGGGCTGCGCGGGACTCACGGTCTACATGGCTCTGGCGGAGACGGCGGCCTTTGCGGTGCCCTTCTTCCGGGACTGCCTGGACACCCCGGATCCGGAGCATCTGGGGGCGAAGCTGGCGGTACTGGCTATCGGCGCGGCCCTCTACGCCGGGCTCAACGCCTGGGCCTACCGGAGCTGCGTGAAAGCGTTTGAGGCGGTAGACCTCTGAAAAGAAGAGTCCCAAAGCCCTGCGGCTTCGGGACTCTTTTTACGCGTCCAGGAATTTTTCCAGCAGCACCAGATCCACGCCGGGGATACCGTTGAAGGTCACGGGGACGATGGCGATCTCCCGGTAGCCCAGCTTCCGGTAGAAGCCCCGGGCCGCGGTGTTCCGGGCATTGGTATCGATGCGCAGGGCGCGGCAGCCGTGGGAGCGGGCGTAGCGCTCGTAGTAGGCCGCAAATTCCCGGCCCAGGCCCGCGCCTTTGCAGCGGGGATCGATGACCAGGGTGTGAAGCACCATGATGTCCTTCTCCGGAACGTCGTGTTCCCAGGGAGCGCCGAAGTAGGCGTCCACCTGGGTCTGATTTAAGATAGCGGTGCCCACGACCAGGCCGTCCTGCTCCTCCACGAAGAGCTCATCCCGGGCGAGGGCGGCTTCCGCCGTGGCCCGGGTGGGGTAGATGTCCCGCAGCCAGCCGATGCTGGCCCGGCCCGCCTCGATCTCATCGTGAATGCGGGAATAGATTCCGCTGACGGCGTCCAGGTCAGCAGAGGTGGCTTTCCGAATGGTGATGCCCACGAAGATCCCTCCCATTGCCCCTCCCGGCAGGCTCCCGGAAGGGAAAAGCTCCCCCGGAAGCCATGGCTCCCGGGGGAGTGTTCTGTATTGTGGTTTCCCTTTACAGCAGGGTGATCCCGGCGGCTTCGCAGCCGCGCAGGGTCTCCTCGTCCCAGAGACTGGCCTGCACCTCGCCGATGTGGCAGGTGCCGATCATCAGCATGCAGAGGCGGCTCTGGCCGATGCCGCCGCCCATGGTCAGGGGCAGCTCGCCGTTCAAGAGCATCCTGTGGAAGGGCAGCTCCGCCCGCTCCTCGCAGCCGGCCAGCTTCAGCTGCCGGGCCAGGGATTCCTCGTCCACCCGGATGCCCATGGAGGAGATCTCAAAGGCCTTCTCCAGCACCGGGTTCCACATGAGGATGTCGCCGTTCAGGGCCCAGTCGTCATAGTCCGGGGCCCGGCCGTCGTGCTTCTCGCCGGACTTCAGCTTGCCGCCGATCTGCATCAGGAAGACGGTGTGGTGCTCGGCGCAGATAGCGTCCTCCCGCTCCTTGGGGGTCTTCTCGGGCCAGCGGTCCTCCAGCTCCTGGGTGGTAATGAAATAGACTTCCCGCTCCAGCCTCCCGTGGAGGCTGGGGAAGGCCACGTCCAGGGCCTCACTGGTCTCGCAGACCGCGCCTACGATGGCCCGAACGGAGGACTTGAGGTAGTCCACGTTCCGGTCCTCCCGGGTGATGATCTTCTCCCAGTCCCACTGGTCCACATAGACAGAGTGGAGGTTGTCCACCTCCTCGTCCCGGCGGATGGCGTTCATGTCGGTGTAGAGGCCCTTGCCGGGGTGGAAGCCGTAGCGCTTCAGGGCCAGGCGCTTCCACTTGGCAAGAGAATGAACCACTTCCGCGTTGAGGCCCACGTCGGGGATATCGAAGCTGACGGGACGCTCCACACCGTTCAGGTTGTCGTTCAGACCGGAATTATCCGCCACGAAGAGGGGGGCGGAGACGCGCCGGAGGTTCAGCGCGTTTGAGAGGTTGGTCTGGAAGGTGGACTTGATGAATGCGATGGCGCGCTGCAGCTCGTAGTTGGGCAGCGGGGCGGTGTAGCCCTGGGGGATCGTCAGCTTGCTCATGGGTAAGGTCTCCTCTCGTTATTGTAGTTTATCCAGACCCAGACGGAGGCGGCGCAGGGTCTCCTCCCGTCCGAGGATGTGGCAGATCTCCACGGCGCCGCCGGGCGTTACCAGGCGGCCGGCCGCGGCAATGCGGACAGGCCACATGAGGGTGGCGTTCTTGACCTCCAGCTTTGCTGCCAGGTCGATGAGCCCATCGTGGATGGCGTCCGCGGTCCAGTCGCTGAGCCCCTCCAGCATGGGGATGGCGGCCTCCAGCATGGACTTGGAAACTTCGGGATTGGTCTTGGATTTCTTGTTGGTGAAGAACTCCGCCTCATACTCCGGCAGGGTCTCGAAGAAGTCCACCTTCTCCGGGATCTCGGTGAGCTTCTCGCAGCGGGCCTGCAGCAGGGCGGCCACGGCGGCGGCGTCGATGGCGGGATTCTTCACCACGGAGCGGATATAGGGCTCCGCGGCTTTCGCGAAGGCCTCGGGGCTCATGGCGCGGAGGTAGTTGGCGTTGAAGTAGTTGAGCTTCCCGATGTCAAAGATGGCGGGGGACTTGGAGATGCCCGCGATGTCAAAGGTCTCGGCCAGCTCGGAAAGGGTGAAGAACTCCTGCTCCGCCTTCTCGCCCTTGGGGGCCCAGCCCAGGAGGGCCACATAGTTGAGGATGGCGTCCGTCACGTAGCCCTGGGCCTTGAGATCCTCATAGGAGGGGTCGCCGTGGCGCTTGGACATCTTGTTGTGCTGATCCCGCATGACGGGGGAGCAGTGGACGTAGGTGGGGATCTCCCAGCCGAAGGCCTCGTAGAGAAGGTTATACTTGGGGGCGGAGGAGAGGTACTCGCTGCCGCGCACCACATGGGTGATGCCCATGAGGTGGTCGTCCACCACATTGGCGAAGTTGTAGGTGGGCAGGCCGTCCCGCTTCAGGAGCACCTGGTCGTCCAGGGTCTTGTTCTCCACGGTGATGTCGCCGAAGGAGACATCGTGGAAGGTGGTGGTACCCTCGTGGGGGATGCGCTGGCGGATGACATAGGGCTCGCCCGCGTCGGCCCGGGCCTGGGATTCCTCCGGGCTCATGTCCCGGCAGGGATCGTCCCCCCGGTCAAACTCGCCGGAATCCTCCTCGGACTCGCACTTTTCGCAGAAGCACCGGTAGGCCGCGCCCTTGGAGACCAGGAGCTCGGCGTAGCGGGGATAGGTGTCCCGCCGCTGCGTCTGGATATAGGGGGCCACGGGGCCGCCCACGTCGGGGCCCTCGTCGTGGCTGAGGCCGCACTCGGCCATGGTGCGGTAGATGACCTCGGTGGCACCCTCCACCTGGCGGGTCTGGTCGGTATCCTCGATGCGGAGGATGAAGGTGCCGTCATAGTGCCGGGCGATGAGCCAGGTATAGAGGGCGGTGCGCAGGTTGCCCACGTGCATGTAGCCGGTGGGGGAGGGGGCAAAGCGGGTGCGGACTTTCCCCTTTGGGATGCGCTCTTCCATCTCCTCGAAGTAACGGGGATCGATGTTCATGGGAAAACAGCCTCCTTGTATGATATTCCGCTGAGGGAACCAGTTCGTGAATAACGTGAATAATTTATATTATCCCTTCCGGGGAAAGATTGTCAAGAACGGATTGCGCTTTCCGGGGAATTGTGTTAGAATACATAGCTAACGCGGACGATCCGCGGCGCCGGTTTGGAATTTTTTCCTCCCGCAGGCACCGCCTGCCCAATAGAGTCTAACAAGAATTATGATATGAGGTGTGGAAGCATGGAAGAAAACGTGCAGAAAAAGAGGATCCTAAGCGGCATCCAGCCCTCCGGCAACCTGACCCTGGGCTCCTACCTGGGGGCCATCCGGAACTGGGCGGCCCTGGCGGACGAGTATGACTGCTACTATATGCTGGCGGATATGCACACCATCACCGTCCGGCAGGTGCCGGCGGAGTTGCGCCGCCATACCCTGACCCAGCTGGCGGCCTACATCGCCAGCGGCCTGGATCCGGAGAAGAACGTGCTCTTCGTCCAGTCCCACGTCCCCGCCCACGCCCAGTTGGGCTGGGTGCTGGACTGCTACACCATGTTCGGCGAGCTCTCCCGCATGACCCAGTTCAAGGACAAGTCCGCCAAGAACGCGGACAACATCAACGCGGGCCTCTTCACCTATCCCGCCCTGATGGCGGCGGACATCCTCCTCTACCAGGCGGATCTCGTCCCCGTGGGCGGCGACCAGAAGCAGCACGTGGAGATCTGCCGGGACATCGCCACCCGCTTCAACGGGCTCTACGGCGACACCTTCAAGCTGCCGGATCCCTACATCCCCAAGGTGGGCGCCCGTATCATGAGTCTCACCACCCCCACCAGCAAGATGAGCAAGTCCGACAAGGATCCCAACGGCTGCGTCTATATGCTGGAGAAACCGGAGGACATCCTCCGCAAGTTCAAGAAGGCCGTCACGGACTCCGACGCCTGCGTCCGCTTTGACCCGGCGGAGAAGCCCGGCGTCTCCAACCTGATGCAGATCTACTCCGTGGCCACCGGGCGGGACTTCGCCGCCATCGAGCAGGAGTTCGCGGGCCAGGGCTACGGCAGCTTCAAGCAGGCCGTGGGCGAGTCCGTGGTGGAACTGCTGCGCCCCATCCGGGAGGAGACCGAGCGGCTTCTCGCGGACAAGGCGTATCTGGAGAGCGTCTACCGCGCCGGTGCGGAGCGGGCCTCCTACGTCGCCAACAAGACCCTCTTCAAGGTCTACAAGAAGATCGGCTTCCTGGCCCGGTAACATTCGGAGGATCATATGCTGCAGAATTCGACCCTGACGGGCTACGTGGTGCTGGCGCTGCTGACGGCGCTGGTGGTGAGCTTCCTCCTCACCCCGGCGGTGAAGAGCTTCGCCTACAAGGTGGGCGCGGTGGACGTGCCCAAGGACGCCCGCCGGATGCACAAGGTGCCCATCCCCCGGCTGGGAGGCCTGGCCATCTTCATGGGCTTTATGGTGAGCATCCTGCTCTTCGCCAATGTGATGGAGGATCGCCAGATGCGGGGGATCCTTCTGGGCGCCGTGGTCATCGTGATCCTGGGCGTGGTGGACGACATCACGCCCCTGCCCGCAAAGCTCAAGTTCGTGGTGCAGATCCTGGCCGCCATCCTGCCGGTGAGCCACGGCGTGGTGATCCGGGCCATCTCCAACCCCAACCTCTTCAGTCCCAACCCCTACTGGCAGATGGGCCACGTGGTGTCCCTGGTGATCACGGTGCTCTGGATCGTTGGCATCACCAACTCCGTGAACCTTATCGACGGGCTGGACGGCCTTGCTAACGGCGTCTCCGCCATCTCCGCCACCACCATGCTGGTGCTGGCCCTGCTGGTGTCCCAGGCCCAGGTGGCCATCGTCATGGCGGCTCTCGTGGGGGCCTGCATCGGCTTCATGCCCTATAACATGAACCCCGCCAAGATGTTCATGGGGGATACCGGCGCCACCTTCCTGGGCTATATCCTGGCCACCATGTCCATCCAGGGGCTCTTCAAGTTCTACGCGGTGATCTCCTTCGCCGTGCCCTTCCTGATCCTGGGCCTGCCCATCTTTGACACAGCCTTCGCCATGATCCGACGGATGGCCCACGGCCAGAGCCCCATGCACCCCGACCGGGGCCACATCCACCACCGGCTCATCGACATGGGCCTCAGCCAGAAGCAGGCGGTGGCGTCCCTTTATGTGATCTCCGCCATCCTGGGCCTCTCCGCCGTGGTGCTGACCACCAGCAACGAGTGGAAGGCACTGCTCTTTTTCGTGGCCCTGTGCGTGGCCGCGGGCGTGGCCGCCCGGATTGCCTTCCCCAAGGAGCTGAAGGAAGAGCTCCACGAGGAGATGGAGGAGCTCAAGGAGCACGGCCGCCACGAGGAGGCCAAGCCCGCCGAGGCCCCCCAGAACATCCCCGAGATGCCGGAGCCCCCGGCGGAGCCCAAGGAGGAGAAGGATGGATAAGCTGCGCGTCATGAGCGTCTTCGGCACCCGGCCGGAGGCCATCAAAATGTGCCCTCTCGTCCAGGAGCTGGCCTCCCGGCCGGAGATCGAGAGCCTTTGCTGCGTCACCGCCCAGCACCGCCAGATGCTGGACAGTGTGCTGGAGGTCTTCCACTGCGCCCCGGACTATGACCTCAATATCATGACCCCCCGCCAGACCCTCTCCACCATCACCAGCAAGTGCTTGCTTGGGATGGACGAGGCCATCGACGCCCTGAAGCCCGATCTGATTCTGGTGCACGGGGATACCTCCACCACCTTTGCCGGGGCCCTCTCCGCCTTCTACCACCAGGTGAAGGTGGGCCACGTGGAGGCGGGCCTCCGTACCTGGGACAAGTACTCCCCCTTCCCGGAGGAGATGAACCGCAAGCTGGTCAGTGCCATCGCGGACCTCTACTTCTGCCCCACGGAGAATAACCGGAACAATCTCCTGAAAGAGGGCATCACCGAGGGCCTCTTCGTCACCGGAAATACGGTCATCGACGCCCTGAAGACCACCGTCCGGGACGACTACCGCTTTGCCACCGACGAGCTCAACCACCTGCCATACGGCGAGAGGAAGGTCCTCCTTGTCACCTGCCACCGGCGGGAGAACTACGGCGAGCCCATGAAGAATATCATGCTGGCCCTCCGCCAGATCGCGGAGGAAAACCCAGACGTGGAGCTGGTCTACCCGGTACATCTCTCACCCGTGGTGCGGGAGGCCGTGGACAAATACCTCCGGGGCGCGCCCCGGATTCACCTCATCGATCCCCTTCCGGCGGACGAGATGCACAACCTCATGGCCCGCTGCTACCTGGTGCTGACGGATTCCGGCGGCCTTCAGGAGGAAGCGCCTGCCCTGGGCAAGCCCGTTCTCGTCATGCGGCGGGAGACGGAGCGGCCCGAGGCGGTGGCCGCCGGAACGGTGAAGCTCTGCGGCGTGGTGCAGGATGACATCGTCACCATGGCGGAGAGGCTCATCCGGGATAAGGACGCCTACCGTGCCATGGCCCACGCCGTGAATCCCTACGGCGACGGCCAGGCCTGCCGCCGCATCGCGGACGCCATCCTCTGGGCCTTTGGCAGGACGGCGGAGCGCCCGGCGGATTACCGGGGCAAGTAAGAGGAAAGGGGAGGGGCCCATGGGCAAGCGGAGATTCAACGCCATCAGCATCGGCTTTGCCGTGCTGATCCTGCTGACGGTGGCCCTACTGGGGGCCAACAGTCTGCGCCGCTCCTCCCATATCGTGCTGCCGCCGGCGGGTTCCGCCTCCTCCGCCGGAACGGAGACCCCAAACGGCAGCCAGGCCACCACCCGGATCGAGGTGCGGCCGGATACCGTGCAGGCCGCCATCGCCACCCTTTCCCGGCCGGAGAGCTATGGCCGGGTGCTGACGGCGGAGTATTTCTGGAGCGGCGGCTCCGCCTCCACCCAGGCCGTGGTGAAGGTCAGCGGCGGATTCTGCCGGGTGGATCTCACGGGGCTGGACGGCCGGGTGCGCCATTCCGTCACCGACGGCCGCAAGACCTGGATCTGGTACGACAGTGAGCGCAGCGCCTACGAGACCGCCGCCGGGGACATCGACGCCGACGCCGAGCAGCGCCTTCCCACCTATGAGGACATCCTCTCCCTGCCGGTGGAGGAAATCGCCGCCGCGGATTACCGCAGCTTCTCCGACATCCCCTGTCTCTACGTGGAGACCGGGGAGGACGGCTGGGGCTATGTGCAGCGCTACTGGGTCAGCGTGGAGAGCGGCCTTCTGGTGGGAGCGGAGAAGCTCCAGCACGGGGAGACGGTCTACCGGGCCGCCCAGCGGCCGGAGGAGAGCCCCTCCGTCACCACGGAGGATTTCACCCTGCCGGACGGCACGGTGCTGCTGACGGTAGAAGGATAAGGAAACGCGCGGTGCGCACCTGAAGGTGCGTACCGCGCGTTTTCCTCACAGGATCAGCAGCAGACCCAGGGCGATGAGCAGCTCCTCGTCCGCCCCCTCCCGGTAGAGAAGGAAGAGGAGGCCCAGGAGCAGCAGGTCGCCGCTGTCGATGCGATCCAGATGGAAGCGATCCAGGAGCTTGCGGAGGCTTCCGTCCCCACCGGGGGAAAAGCCCCGGAAGAGCCCGCCGGGCGGCGGGGGAGGGGGAGGGCCGGTTGGCGGGCCGTCCCCCGATCCCGGGCCGCCCGGGCTTCCCGCCGGCGGCCCCGCGGGCGGGGGCGGCGGAGCTGTGGGGGGAGCGTCCTCCTCCGGGATGCGGGTGTAGCTTCCCTGGTCGTTGCGGATATAGCGGTTATACAAAGGCTCCCCCCTCCCGATCCCGCAGGAAGCGCTTGCCCAGCCGGAGGAGTCTGGCAAGCTGCAGCGCCCGGGGCACATTGGCCCGGCGCTCCGGCTTCAGGTAGGGCTCCAGGGCGGTGAGCAGGGCCGCCGCCTGGCTGTTCTGGGCCCCGCCCAGCTCCTGGGCCAAGGGCAGGAGCTTCGCCAGGAGGGCTGGATCCACCCCGCCCAGCAGGGAGGAGAGGGGATTTCCCCCTCCGCCGTCCGGAAACACGCCGCCTGCCGGGCTTCCACCGGGTGTGCCCGGGGGAAAGGGCTTCGGCGGAGGGGGCGATTCGCCGGAGCTTCCCCCGGGCTGGGAAGACGGGGCGGGGGAGGGCCCCGGCCCACCGCTCCCCGGGGCCCCGCCCAGGGACTGGGCCAGCTCCATGATCCGCGCCATGCTGTTGGGGTCGGAGAGCAGGGCGTTCAGCTTCTCATCAAACTCACTCATGCCGACCTCACTTCTGCACGGCCTGCTGGATGCGCTGGATGAGGGCCGCGCCCTCGGCGCTGCCCATCACCTGGGAAAGCATCCGCTGCAAGTCCTCCGTGCGGCCCTGGGCGGCGCTCTGCGCCGCCCGCTGCAGGGATGCCCCCTGGTCGCGCTCCGTCAGCATGCGAAGAAGGGTCTGCCCGTCGCCGCTGCGGAAGAGGGCCTGCACCCGCTGCGGGTCGCTCTGCAGGGACGCCAGCAGGCGCTTCGCGTTTTCATCCATCCGTTCCACCTCCTCCGGGCCCCGCGGGGCCATGGATCCTCACGCTGCCAGTCTATGCGCCGGAAGGGAAAAACGTGCCTGCCCAGCAGGGCAGACACGTTTCCTCGGTTATTTCCCCGCCCTGGCGGCGGCGCAGTCGGCCCGGAGGGGGCAGCCTTCGCATTTGGGGGAGCGGGCGGTGCAGACGTCCCGGCCGAAGAGCACCATCCGGTGGCAGAAATCGGAGCTTTCCTCCGGCGGCAGGATGGCCCGGAGCTGCCGCTCCACCTGCAGGGGATCCTTGGAGCCGTCCGTGAGCCCCAGCCGCCCCGTGATGCGGATGCAGTGGGTGTCGCAGACGTAGGCGGGCTGGCCGTAGATATCCCCCAGGATGAGGTTTGCCGTTTTGCGGCCCACCCCGGGCAGGCTCGTGAGCTCCTCCATAGTACCGGGCACCTTGCCGCCGAAGCGCTCGATGAGCTGCCGGGCGCAGCCCACCAGATCCCGGGCCTTGCCGTGGAAGAAACCGCAGGAGCGGATGTAGGGCTCCACCTCCTCGGGTTCGGCCTGGGCGAAGCTCTCCAGTGTCGGAAAGCGGGCGAAGAGGGCGGGCGTCACCTGGTTCACCCGGGCGTCGGTACACTGGGCCGAGAGCCGCACGGAGAAGAGGAGCTCGTAGTCCTTCTCGTATTGCAGGGAGCAGAGGGCGTCCGGGTAGAGGCCCTTCAACGTTTCCATGATCCGCTTGATCGCGGCTTTGCTTGCCATCGTTCTCACCTCGCCCCCAGAATACCACAGTTTTCGTCGGGATGCGAGTGGGAAATGCAACAGTTTTTCCCTTCCAGCGGAGGAATGCCGCCAAATCCGGGAAAGTCTGGCACCGGGGACTGGAAAAGCGCCGGGAGATGTGCTATACTACCTTGTCAGGCTCCCCAGGGAGCGGCAGGAAGGAGGGGATGGCCATGCGCAGGCCCCTGGCGGACGAGATCCGCCCCCAGACACTGGACGAGGTGGTGGGACAGAAGCATCTATTGGGAGAGGGCGCGGTGCTGCGCCGCCTGATCGAGAGCGGCTCCTCGGTGAACATGGTCTTCTACGGCCCGCCGGGCACCGGCAAGACCACGGTGGCGAACCTCATCGCCCAGCGCACCAACAAGACCCTCCACCGGCTTAACGCCACCACCGCCTCCCTCCAGGACATCAAGGACATCATCGCCGACGTGGGGACGCTGCTGGCCCCCGGCGGCATCCTACTGTATCTCGATGAGATCCAGTACTTCAACAAGAAGCAGCAGCAGTCCCTGCTGGAGTTCATGGAGAACGGCCAGCTGACCCTCATCGCCGCCACCACGGAGAACCCCTATTTCTACGTCTACGGCGCCCTCCTCTCCCGGTCCACGGTCTTCGAGTTCAAGGCAGTGGAGCCGAAGGAGGTCCAGATCGCCGTGGAGCGGGCCCTGGCCATCGAGAAGGGCCGGGCCGCCCTGCCCCTCCGCTGGGAGGAGGGCGTCCCCGCCGCCATCGCCACCGCCTGCGGCGGCGATGTCCGGAAGTCCATCAACGCCGTGGAGCTCCTCTGCCAGGCGGCAAAGCCCCGGGACGGGGAGCTGCGGCTTACCCTCTCCGATGTGGAGCAGGTGGCCCAGCGCAGCGCCATGCGCTACGACCGGGGCGGCGACGCCATGTATGACCTGGCCTCCGCCCTGATGAAGTCCCTCCGGGGCAGCGATCCGGACGCGGCCCTCCACTACCTGGCCCGCTTCCTGGAGGCCGGGGATCTGGTGACCCCCTGCCGCCGTCTCCTCTGCTCCGCCAGCGAGGATATCGGCATGGCCTACCCCCAGGCCATCTCCATCGTGAAGGCCTGCGTGGATACCGCCATGCAGCTGGGGCTTCCGGAAGCGCAGCTGCCCCTGGCCCAGGCGGCCATCCTTCTCGCAACCGCCCCGAAATCCAACAGCGTGGTGGAGGGCATCGGCAGGGCCTGGTCGGATGTGAAGCATGGCAAGACCGGGGACGTGCCCCGGGAGCTGCAGAACGTCCACGCCGACTCCACCGGCATGGAGCGGGAGCAGGGCTACAAATACCCCCACAGCTATCCCGGGCCATTGGGTGCGCCAGCAGTACCTGCCGGACGCCATCCGGAACGCCCATTACTATGAGTACGGCGACAACAAGACCGAGCAGGCCGCCCGGGCCTACTGGGAGAAGATCAAGGGGAAGTGAGCGCCGCAGAGGGCCGGAAAGATGGTTTTCAGGCCGAAGTATCTGTGAAGCAAATCTCCTTTACTGAGGCTGAAATTCCATGAATTTCCCTGCTGAGTCCTCCTCCGACTCCGCCTGCCAGCCCCGCAGGGCCGGGGGTTCCTCCGGCGGGGGCTCCGGGGCATCGAAGAAGACCGTTTCCACCGGGGGCCTCTCGTAGTCCGGAGGGGAGTAGCGCCAGCGGGGCAGCACGCCGTCCGTCAGGATGAAGCGCAGGGGCTCCGGACCATCCCGGGGCGGCAGCTTCCCCACGATCTGGAGCTTGATCTTCATCCGCTCCGGGCGGATGGAGCGCAGGGTGACTGAGATCCGGTCGCCGGGGGCGATCCCATCCCGGGGCGGGGCCAGGCCGGAGAGGTTGGGCGTCAGCTCCACGAAGATCCCGTAGTCCTGCACCGAGCGGACGACGCCGGGGACGGTATCCCCGGGGGCGAAGCGGCTGGCGTTCTCCAGCCAGGTGCCCAGGAGCTCCCGGCAGCTCAGGGTGAAGCGGGGGACGGCCGGGTCGATCCCGCTCAGGAGCACCGGCAGCTTCTGGCCCACCGCCAGGCGCTCCGCCGGATGGCGCACCCGGGCCATGGAGAGCCGTTCCAGCGGCAGCAGGGCGATGACGCCGCAGCCGATGTCGCAGAAGGCCCCGAAGGCCGCGAGGTGCGTGACCCGGGCCCAGAGGACGCTGCCGGGCCGCAGGGAGAGCAGATGCTCCTTGGCCTCCTCCTGGAGGATCCGGCGGGAGACGCGGACTTGGGGTGCGCCCCGGCCGTCGGCGTCCAGGGCCGTTACCCGGAAAGCGATGGGCTTCCCCACCAGGGAAAGCAGCGCGATGTCCCGGCCCGCGCCGCTGATCCAGGGGGCCACGGCCTCCTCCGGCGGCAGCAGGGCCTCCCCGCCCGCCAGGGCCAGGTGCAGGGTGCGCCGGGCGTCGCAGCGGAGGACGGTGGTCTCAAGGATGGTCTTGTCCTCCAGGGCGGCACGGAGAGCGCTGAGATCCGGCAGCCGGGCGGGGTGCAGCCCCTCCGGCAGGTAGACGCTGTTATACGGCATACGATCATCCCATCTGCCGCTTGGGGCGGCGTGTGATTTGGCGGACTTCCTACCAGCAGGGTATGAAGCGCCGCCGGTGAAGTTGACGGGAGGAAGGAAAAATGGAGCTGCACCTGCATGACAAGGTGGAACTGAAGAAGCAGCACCCCTGCGGCAGCAGTACCTGGGAGGTGCTGCGGGTGGGCATGGATATCAAGCTCCGCTGCACCGGCTGCGGCCATGAGCTGATGCTGCCCCGCCGGAAGGTGGAGAAGAGCATCCGGAAGATCGTCACGGAGGAGGGAAGAGAATGAACCGGAAGACCCGCGTGATGGCGCTGATCCTGGTAGTGGTCATGATTTTGGCCCTGCTGGCCTCCGTCGTGATGCCCTATGTGATCTGAGAGCCCGCCCCGGCACGGATGCGTGCCGGGGCCCTTTTTTGCCCACAGGACGCGGAGAGACGATGAACTGGAAGGGACGCCCATAGGCGGCCTTCCCGGTTTTTCGGAAGCCGCCGGGAAAGAGAGGTCTCGGAGCCGGAGGCTTTTTTCCCCGTCCCCCTTTTGCGACGGTCTTTCCGCCCCGGAGGGCTTATAATAGTCTCCGGAAGCTTGAGAGGGGGGGCGGGGGCATGACGGTGGTGTACCTTGACAGCGTGTTCCTGCTGAACGCCCTGATGGACTACCTCCTGCTCCGGGGAACGGAGCTGCTCTCCGGCGTTCCCGCCGGGCGGCGGCGCTGCCTGCTGGCGGCTGCCTTCGGCGGGGGATACGCGGCGGCGGTCTTCCTGCCGGGGCTTGGGTGGCTGGCAGCCTGGCCGGGGAAGCTGGCGGCGGGCCTTCTGCTGGCGGGGCTGGCCTTCGGCGGGCAACGGCGCTTCCTCCGGCGGGCGCTGCTGCTCTTCGCCCTCTCCTGCGGCATGGCGGGCTGCGTGCTGGCCCTGGGGCTCCTCTCCGGCGGGATGCCGGTGGAGCGGGGCGTCTTCTATACCCGGGTGGATCTCCGGGTGCTGCTTGTCGCCGCCCTGGCAGCCTACCTGGTGTTGAGCGTGGTCTTCCGGGCGGCGGCCGGGCAGGGGATGGCGGGGAAGCACCTGCGGCTGCGGATCCGCCGGGCAGGCCGGGAAGTAGCCCTCACAGCCCTCTACGACAGCGGCAACGGCCTGCGGGATCCCGCGGGGGAGCCGGTGGCCGTGCTGACGGCGGCGGCCGCCCGGGAGCTCCTTCCTCCGGCGCTCCGGCGGTATCTCACGGCGGAGGCCCTGCAGGATCCCGCAGGGCAGCTGGCGGAACTGCGAAGGCTGGGAGAGCGGCCGCTGCTGCTCCCCTACCGGGCGGTGGGGGGCGGCGGGCTGCTGCTGGCCCTGCGCTGCGACTGGCTGGAGGTGAACGGCGTCCGCCATCAGGGAGCCCTGGTGGCCCTGACGCCCACGGAACTGGGAAACGGCATCGGCGCCCTGTGGGGCGGGGAGGAAGGAGAAGCGGATGATGGAGACCTGGCGGGAGAGATTCCGGCGTTTTCTGGCAAGCCTGGGGCTTTTGGCGGAGGAGGGCATCCACTACATCGGCGGCAGCGACGTGCTGCCCCCGCCCCTGAGCCGGGAGCGGGAGGCAGAGCTCCTGGCCCGGCCCGGGGATCCCAAGGCCCGGGGGGAGCTCATCGAACATAACCTGCGGCTGGTTGTCTACATCGCCCGGCGTTTTGAGAATACCGGCGTCAACCTGGAGGATCTCATCTCCATCGGCACTATCGGGCTCATCAAGGCGGTGGAGACCTACCGGCCGGAGAAGAACATCAAGCTGGCCACCTATGCCTCCCGCTGCATCGAGAACGAGATCCTGATGTACCTCCGGAAGAATGCCGCGAGAAGGGGAGAGGTCTCCTTCGACGAGCCCCTGAACACCGACTGGGACGGCAACGAGCTCCTGCTCTCCGACATCCTGGGGACGGAGGCGGACATCGTGCTGCGGCCCATCGAGGCCGACGCCGACTGCCAGATGCTCCTGACGGCCCTTGCCACCCTCTCCCAGCGGGAGCGGGAGATCATCACCCTGCGCTATGGCCTGGGAGGCCGCCGGGAGCAGACCCAGAAGGAGGTGGCCGACCGCCTGGGCATCTCTCAGTCCTACATCTCCCGGCTGGAGAAGCGCAGCCTCCAGCGCCTCCGCCGGGAGCTCCAGCGCCTGACCTGAGGGTTTTTCTTGACATTTTTCCCGCCGGATAGTATACTCAGTTGGTATACAAAAACTGCAAGGATGGGAAGCAGTACCCGGCAGGCGGATGCCAAGAGAGGGCGCGGATGGTGGAAGCGCCCGTGAGGCCGCCGGAGAAGTCGTCCCGGAGCACTGCGGCCCAAGGGAGAGTAAGCCGCGGCGGCCCCCGCCGTTACCGGGACACGGCGCGCTGCGCCGCATGAGCGCGGGTCATTCCCGAATTCAGGTGGTACCACGGACGTTTCGTTCGCCCTGAGCCTTAGCGGCTCAGGGCGTTTTTTCGTGCATCCGCCGCCAAAGTGAGAAAAGGGAGGAAACACATGAAATTTCAGATCATCCAGAACGACTTCACGTCCCGCGCGCTGCGCAGGGAGGTGGGCCAGGTGAGCTTCCGCCGCCAGCCGCTTTTCCTGCAGTACCTGCTGCGCTTTTTCGGCCTGCTCTGCCTGGGCATGGCGCTTTTCTGCGTGGCCACCGGCGTCATGAGCATCGCCAACCCCGGCATCACCACCTGGCAGAATACCGCCTGGACCTTCGTCTACGCCATCCCCATCCTCTTCCTGGGGCTTCACTACATGAACCTGGTGCCCACCGCCCACGGGAATTTCATCCTGCGCAACACCTTCGCCCGGCGGACGGAGTTCCGCTCCGATGGCTTCGCGGAGTACATCGGCGAGCGGAAGAACGAGTACCAGTACCGGGAGCTGGGCGAGGTCTGGGAAGGCCGCGAGGCCCTCTACCTCTTCGTAAAGCCCCGGAAGTTCCTGATCCTGCAGAAGAAGGCTTTCGCCGACGGGGAGCTGAAGAGCTTCCGGGCCTTCGTCCAGAAGAAGACCTGCCGACCCGTCCGGGAGCTGCAGATGGGGAAGAAGATCGCCGGCTGAACCCCGGCAGGGTAGAATAGAGGATGATCGATATGAACGGAGAACTGGCGTGTGAACCCCGGAGCTACCGGGTGGAGGAGACGTTTACCTGGCAGGACAGGGACGCCTACCGGATCGCCAGGGCGCTGCATGGCGCCGTCTCAGGCGGGGCCATAAGAGGGCTTTCGTGGTTTCAGCGGGCACTGGGGCTGTTTTTCGCGATCCTTGGCGGTGCGCTGGCCGGACTGAGCCTGCTCTCCGGCCGTCCGGGTCTGCTGACGGCCATGGGCGCCGCGATGCTGTATTTCGGCATCCGGGAGTTCCGGAAGAAAGAGACGGCCGCTCGGCTGAAGCTCAGAGACCGCTACCAGCGTGAGCTGCGGAAAACGTTCCCGGATACCCCCATGCGCTTCCTCCTGGAGGAGGACGGTTTCTCCGTCTGGGAGCCGTCCGGCTCCGCCAGCTACCGCTACCACGCGCTGGATGCCGTCTGGGAGGACGGGGAGCGCTACTATCTGCTGCTCCCGGAGGGAAAATTCCTGGCCCTGCAAAAGCGCGCTTTCACGCAGGGAGACCCCTCCGCTTTCCGCTCCTTCCTGGAGGAAAAGACCGGAAGATCCGTAGAAACGATCCGATAGAAATATTTTCAGATAGGAGAATCCATATGAACAGAGAACTGCCTAAAGTGTATGAGCCCCGGCAGGTGGAGTCCCGCATCTATGAGATGTGGGAGAGCAACGGCTGCTTCAAGGGCTCTGCCGATCCCAAGAAGAAACCCTTTTCCATCGTGATGCCGCCCCCCAACGTCACGGGCCAGCTCCACATGGGCCATGCCATGGATCTGACGCTGCAGGACATCCTCACCCGCTATAAGCGGATGCAGGGCTACGCTGCCCTCTGGGTGCCCGGCACCGACCATGCCGGCATTGCCACCCAGATCAAGGTGGAGGAAGAGCTGCGCACCAAGGAGGGCCTCACCCGCTATGACCTGGGCCGGGAGAAGTTCCTCCAGCGGGTCTGGCAGTGGAAGGAGAAGTACGGCAGCCGCATCGTGGAGCAGCAGAAGAAGATGGGCGCCTCCTGCGACTGGAGCCGCGCCCGCTTCACCATGGACGAGGGCTGCTCCAAGGCCGTCCGGGAGACCTTCTGCGAGCTGTATGACAAGGGCCTCATCTACAAGGG
>CAKTSC010000007.1 GCA_934597465.1 uncultured Dysosmobacter sp. | reverse complement strand
TCCGCCGCGTTCCCGTCGGCGGAGTCCAGCCGGGGAAGCCTCTCCCGCAGCCCCGCTTCCATTCGCTCCCGCATCTGCGATACCTCCATTTTCGAAAATTTCCTCCAAAAGCGGCTTATCCCTCCGTCTTTTCCCCCCGCAGCTGGGGCAGCTGGATCAGCAGGATGCCGGAAAGGGCGATGGCGATACCCAGAATCTGCCCGCCGCGGAGCTGCTCCCCCAGCACCCACACCGAGAGGATCACCGTGGAGATGGGCTCCACGATCCCCAGGATGCTGGCATCCACCGCACCGATCTGGTCGATGGCCAGCCAGAAAAGCGTCACCGGCACCACCGTGGTCAGGATCACCATTCCGGCAAGCCAGGCCCAACCGATGGGCTCGAAGGCAAAGCGGATCTCCCCCATGGCCGCACCGCAGGCCATATAGGCAAGGCAGGCGCCGGACATGATGAGGGTGGCCCGCAGGATGGGATCCGCCTTCCCGCCCAGCATGCTGCCCCCCAGAACATACACCGCATAGGAGATGCTGGCCCCCACCGCCATGGCAAGGCCCGGCAGGTTCACGCTGGCGGAACGGACGTCGATCACCAGCCAGAGCCCCACAACGCAGACCACCAGGGAGGCGGCCAGCAGCCACGATGGCTTCTCCCTCCCCAACAGGACGGAGAAAAGGGCCACAAACACCGGATATGCGCACAGAAGCAGGCTTGCCAGAGACGTGGAGATCCTGGTGATGGCCGCCAGGTTCAGTGCCGACATGGCGGCATAAGCCAGCATGCCGATGCCCAACAGCCCCAAAGCGGTCTTGGCGGTAAGGGCCTTTATTTTCCCCTTTGCCAGGCAGTAGAACCAGAGGACACCCGCACAGCAGAAAAAGCGCAGAAAAAGGATTGTCCAGGTGGTCACGCCGCAGCCCAGGGTGAAGCGTGCCAGGATGGGATACGTCCCGAAGGCCACAGCGGAGATCAGCGCCAGGAGGATGCCCTCCAATCGTTTCTTGTCCATGTTTTCTCCGGATTCTCCAAAGGCGGCAAGCGCTTCGCTTGCCGCCTTTGAGACATCATATGGGATCAGCCCAGGTTATCGATGTCCGCCTGGAAGAGCTCCAGCATCTCCTGGCCGCTGTCGCCGGCCAGCTTGGTGTAGATGCCGCGGTTCTGCTCGGCGATCTCCTGGAAGGGAACGCGCATCTCGTCGGTGAACTCAATAACCTCCATCTGCTCGCCCAACTCGGCGATCCAGCGGACGTTCTCCTCGGCACGCTTGGCCTTGTAGAGCTCGTAGGCCTCGGCAGTGCTCTGCTCCACGATGGCCTTCACGTCATCGGGCAGGGTGTTCCAGAAGTTGCTGTTGGCCGCGAAGGTATAGACGAACATATCGGGATAGGCCAGCATCAGGTAGTCCTGCACCTCTCCGAAACCGGAGGCATAGATGGCGGAGACAGGGTTGACCTCGCCGTCGCACATACCCAGCTGCAGGGCGCTGTAAAGCTCGGTGTAGGTGATAGACAGGGCATTCGCGCCGTAGGCCTTATAGGAATCGGCGATGGCGGAGGCCGCCATGGTGCGGAACTTCACGCCCTTGAAATCGTCGGGCTTGGTGAGGGGCTTGTTGGCCGTCCAGGCGTTGGGCAGCTCGGCACCCCACTGCAGAACGGTAACGCCCTGGGCGGCATAGAGCTCATCGAGCTTGGCGAAGCCCTTGCTGTCGCTCTCCACCAGCGCGTCGAAGCCCTCGGCCTCGGTGGGGAAGAGGAAGTGCAGGGAAAAGATGTTGGCCTCGGGGATGATGGTGGCGGCAGCGCCGGGGTTGCTGATGCCGAACTCGCAGGTGCCGGTCTGGGTCAGCTCAAAGAGGTCGCTGGAGTCGCCCAGGGTGCCGACGGTGAAGACCTGCAGGTTGATCTTGCCGTCGGAGTTCTCCTTCAGCCGCTCGGCCAGGAAGTCGGCGAAGATGTCTTCCAGCTCGCCGTCGTTCTCCTCGTGAGCCAGCTTCCAGTTATAGGTCTTCATGCCGTCGTCATCATCGCCCGGATCGTTGGTGTTTCCGCAGGCCGTGAGGGACAGCGCCATGATCATGGCCAGCGCCAGAGCCAGCAGTCTGCTCATTTTCTTTTTCATGGGGTACTCCTTTCGCATTTTGCCGTTTTGAATTTGTAAGGTTCCGCTCTGGATACGCAGGGTGGGGTTACATCAAAAGGTTTCTGCTCAAAAGGGTAAAGTCCGGGAAGATCACGAGGATCACTGAGATCGCGATATTGATGGCCATGTATGGCAGCAGGCCCTTGACCACCGTGGTGAATTTCTGGTGGAAGATGCCGCAGGCCGTAAAGATGTTGCAGCCGAAGGGCGGCGTCACGCAGCCGATGGCGGACTGCAGGGTCACGATGATGCCCAGCAGGATGGGGTCGCAGCCCGTCTGAATGGCGATGGGATAGATGATGGGGCTCATGATAATGATGACGGGGATGGAGTCCACGAACATGCAGGCCACGAAGAAGAACACGGACACGATCACCAGCACCATGGTGGGGGAGGTCACGTTGGCAAAGATGCCGCCGGAGAGCTTCTGGGGGATCCCGGCGTAGGACACCAGCCAGGAGAAGGCGTTGCCGCCGGCGATGAGGATGAAGACCTGGGCGGTGACGCGGGCGGTACCCAGGGCGATCTTCGGCATATCCTTGATGTGCAGGGTGCGGTAGACCAGGCCCTCCACGATCAGGGCGTAGAGCACGGCCATGGCGGCCGCCTCGGTGGGGCTGAACTTGCCGGAGTAGATGCCGCCCAGCACGATCACCGGGAAGCCCAGGGCCAGGATAGCCCGCTTGAAGGCAATCCAGCGCTCCCGGCCGGTGGCACGCTCACCGGCGGTGATGTGGTTCTTCTTGGCATAGTAGAAGTCATAGGCCGCGAAGCACAGGAACATGAAGATGCCGGGGGCGATGCCCGCCATGAAGAGCTCGCCCACGGATTCGCCCGTACAGACGCAGAACATGATCATGCAGACGCTGGGCGGGATCAGCAGGGCGATGTTGGCGTTGCACATCAGCAGGGCGATGACGTGGCTGATGGGATACCCGGCCTTCAGCATGGGCTTGAACATGGGGCGCCCCATGGCCACCAGAGTCGCCTGGGTAGAGCCGGAGATGGCGCCGAAGATGGTGCAGGCGCCGCCGGCGGTGATGGCCAGGCCGCCGGGGATGTGGCGCACCCAGGAGCCCACGAAGCCCAGCAAACGGTCTGCCATCTCACCGTGGGCCATGATATCGGCCGCCAGGATGAACATGGGGACGGCCAGCAGAACATAGGTGGAAACGCCCGCCACCATGCGCTGCACCAGGATGGTGAGATCCACCTGGGGCGCGAAGAACAGCATGGTGATCAGCGGGGACATGGACATGCCCATGAGCATGGGGAACCCCAGCAGCATGAACAGAAACATCAAACCAATTAAGCAAAGGATCATTCTTCCGTCCCTCCTTCCTCCGTCGCATCCTCCAGGGCTTCCTTGGCCGCCTCATCGCTCATATCGACGCTCTCGTCCACCACGGTCTCCACGCCCACGTGGATGATGTCCTTATCCCGGACGTTGAGACCCAGGGTCACAAGGTACTGGATGCCGGTGGAGATGAGGCCGATGGGGATCATGAGGTAGGGGATCCACAGGGGGATGTGCAGGGCGGGGGTAAAGCGCCCGGAAGACTGCAGGTTCAGGATGTAGCGGATCGCCTGGTAGGAGAGGAAGAACATGGCGGCACTGGTGCCAACCGTAACGATGAACTGGAAGATCTTCTTGCCAACCAGGGGCAGGGTATCAAAAACCGCCGTCATGGTGATGTGGCAGCTCATACGGGCACAGTAGCTGGTGCCCACAAAGGTGGTGATGACCGTCAGCAGGGCGCAGATCTCCTCCGCCCAGGTAAGGCTGCTGCCAAACACACGGCCAATGACGTTGGCCACGAGGATCACCGCCATCAGGAGGATCGCGGTACTGAGGATGAACTCCTCGACTTTCTTAAAAATTTGATTGACTTTTAGGATGCTTTCCATTTTCCCTCCCAAATCTCGTTTCCGTCCGGCCGTGCAGCGGCCCTGCACGGCCGGACGGTGTGGAATATCTCTCCGGAAAGAGGCTTACTTCTTCACGATCAGGTCAAAGGGGTAGTTGGACATTCTCTCGCAGCCGGTCTCGGTGACGCGGAAGCACTGGCTGATGGAGATGCCGAAATCGTCGTAGTACATACCGGGGATGCAGTGGAAGACCATGTTGGGCTGCAGAACGGTCTTGTCGCCGGGACGGAGGCTGGCGGTGTGCTCGCCCCAGTCGGGGGGATAGTTGAGGCCGGTGGAGTAGCCGATGCGGGACTCCTTCTCCACGCCGTACTTGGCCACGGTCTTGCGCCAGGCGGCTTCCACTTCCTCGCAGGTGGTGCCGGGCTTCACGGTGGCAAGCGCGGCCTCCAGGCCCTCGATGGTGACCTTGGCATACTTGTCGATCTCGGCGGAGGGCTCACCCAGGCAGACGGTTCTGGCCATGGGGCAGTGGTAGCGGGAGTAGCAGCCCGCGATCTCGATATACATGGACATGTTGTCGGGGTAGCGGCTGTCGTCCCAGGTCAGGTGGGGAGCGCCGGCGGTCTCGCCGCTGGGCATCAGGGGCATGATGGCGGCATAGTCGCCGCCGAACTCGGCAGTGCCGCGCACCTGGGCGCCGATGATGGCGGCGGCCACGTCGCACTGGCGGGCGCCGGGGTTGAAGGCGTCCACGCCCGCCTGCATGGCGGACTCCACGATCTTGCCGGCCCGGCGGATGAACTCGATCTCCGCGTCTGACTTGATGATCTTGACCCAGTTCACCAGGTGGTCGCCGTTGACGAACTTGGCGTCGGGCAGACCCTTTTTCAGGGCCTCGTAGGCGGCGGCGGTGAACCAGTAGTTGTCCATCTCCACGCCGATGGTCTTATTGCCGTAGCCCAGATCCCGCAGCACACCGGCCATGTAATCCATGGGGTGGCAGGTGGGGTTCTGCACATAGTAGTCAGGATAGGGATGGACGTGGTTCTCGTCCAGATAGGTGGTCTTCACCACACCGGCGAAGGCATCCATGTAGCGGCCCATGAAGCGGGGCATCTCATCATCCAGCGCCACCACGACCATCTGATGCACGTAGAAGGACCAGGCGTTGTGGCCCATCAGATAGCACATGTTGGCAGGATTGCTGATGAGAAGGACATCCATCCCTTTTTCGGCCATGGACTTCTTGACCTTTTCCAGACGGGCCATGTATTCGGCTCTCTCAAACATCATTGCAAAACACATCCTTTTCAAAAAATGATTGATTGCAGGATCATTGCAGGAACTCCAGGGCGATCCGCACGAAGGCCTCCACGCCCACCGGCAGCATCGACTCGTCGATGTTGAAGTCCGGGGCATGGTGGGGGTGATCCGTGCCCTTCCCGGGATCCGCGATCCCAAGGAAGACGAAAGCGCCCGGCACATGGTTGCGGTTGGTGAACTCCGAGAAATCCTCCCCGCCCATGCAGGTGAAGGGGATGATCCTCTCGCTGGGAACGATCTTGGGGAATACCTTTTCGCTGAGAAAGCGGACAGAGCTCTCCTCGTTGATGAGGATATAGTTGCTGACCTCAAACGTGACCTCGCCGGTGACCCGGTGGGCCTCGCAGATGCCATGCACGATGCGCTCAAAGCGCTTTCTGGGATGCTGGGGGCCATCATCGTCGCCGTCATAAAGGTACCGGAGAGTTCCCTCCATCTCTACCGTACCGGCGATGATGTTGGACTTTGTCCCGCCGTGGATCTTGCCGAAGACGATGCACGTGGCATCCATAGGCCCGATCTCGCGGGATTGGATAAGCTGAACAGACTGGATGATGTTGGCCGCGCAGAGGATGGGGTCGATCCCCTCCTGGGGCGCGGAGGTGTGGCCGCTCTTGCCCGTCAGGCGGATCCTGAAGTTATACATCTCCGCCATCACGGGCCCGCTCTTGAGACCGACGGTGCCCGCAGGCAGTTGGCTCCAGAGATGGAATCCGAAGGAGGCGTCCACCTTGGGGTTCTCCAGCACACCTTCCTCCACCATCTGATGGGCGCCGCCTTCCTCCTCGTTGGGCTGGAAGACGAACTTGATCCTGCCGCAAAGCTCATCCTTGTGGGCTGCCAGGATCTTGGCCGCGCACAGCAGCATGGCGGTGTGGCCGTCGTGGCCGCAGGCATGCATGACGCCGTCGTTCTGGGAGCGATACGCGAACTCGTTGATCTCCTGCACCGGAAGGGCATCCATATCCGCCCGCAAAAGGAGGGTTTTTCCGGGTTTCGCGCCTTCCAGATAGCCAACGACTCCGGTCTTGAACATCCGCTCTGTCCGGATCCCCACGGAATGGAGGTATTCCTCCACCTTTTCCGCCGTCCGGAATTCCTGGGTGCCCAGCTCCGGGTGCATGTGGAAGTCCCGGCGCAGGGCCACGACTTCCTCCCTGAGTTTCTCTACCTCTGATCGTATCACTGGGTAACTCCACCTCCTGGGTAATGTGGGACGGCGGCTGCGGCGAAATACCGCCGCGCCGGCCGCCAATATCGGAAGCCGCTCTCCGCCCGGGCCGCGCTGCACCTGCCAGGCAAACGCAAGATCAATGGCTGGAGTGCGGATCCATTCTCTGCCATCAGGAATATTTATTCATTTGAGACCAATATATTTCACCTGGTTCCGCCGCTGCGCATCCACGCCGCCCGGCAGTTTCGACAGGTTTCGCCCTCCGACACCCCGATGGAAGCTCTCCGCGGGAAGCAGGCTCATTTTGGTACTCTCACCACTTTTCTGGTAACCAGAACGCAATTCTTTGGTTGAAACTCCGCCTGTTCTTTCCTGACGATGAAAATTATAACGAAAGCGCTTCCGTATGGGAAGCGCAAATTGTTCATGTTCCACATTAAAGTTTTTCATGCACTCCCCAAGTTCTTAACATCCTTCTTATCTTGCCATGCCGCCTCCCCCCTTTTGCGGCCCCTTCTCCGGCATTCATTCCATCCGTGTTTCCATTCATTTTCTCTTCAGAAATGTCCGACGCAACCGTTTTTGCGGCTCCGCCGCCCCTGCTATAAAATGGAAGGCGCTCCCAAAAAAGCACCGGCCGGAGGGCTCTGCCCTTCGGCCGGTGCTTCCGCTTTTCAATTATCCTCCGCCTGCCCCGGCCTCCCCCCTTCAGGGCAGGTCGCTGCTGACCACATAGTCCAAAAACCGCTTCGCCGCAGGCGCCAGCAGCCGTTCCTCCTTCACCGCGATGGCAAGATCCCGGTGCGCCGGGGGATCCAGCTCCCGGATCTCGATCTCATAGGGACAGCGCTTCAGCACCAGTCCCGGCAGCACGCTGATGCCCAGGCCGCTCTCCACCATGGCCATGATGGCGTAGTCGTCCTTGGCGGTATACGGCGCGTCGGAGGCGATGTCCTGGGCCTCCAGGATATCCTGGATCTCCGAATCGATGCCGTCGATATAGAGAATATACGGGTAGTCCTTCAGCAGCTTATGGGGAATGGTCTCCCGCTCCGCCAGGGGGTGGCCCTTGGGCAGCACCGCCACCATAGGATCCCGCTTCAGGGAGTAGACCTCCAGGTTGGTCTGCACCGGCTCCTTCACGAAGCCCATGTCGATCTCCTCCCGCTGGATCCAGCTCTCGATCTCCGAGTATTCCCCGGTCCGGAGCTGGAAGGCGATGTTGGGGTGGGCCTGGCCGAAGGTGCGGATGAGCTTCGGCAGCCAGTGGGTGGAGATGCTGTTGATGGTGCCCACCCGGATGAGGCCGGACTCCATCCCGTGGAGCTCGTTGACCTTCTCCTGCAGGCGCTTGTTGCTCTCGCAGATCACCTGGATATAGGGGTAGAGCTCCTTGCCCGCCGAGCTGAGGTAAACGCCGGAGCGATCCCGCACCAGCAGCTTCACCCCGAACTCCGTCTCCACGGAGTTGAGGATGTGGCTGATGCCGGACTGGGTATAGCCCAGGAGGTGCCCCGCCTTGGTCAGTGAGCCCAGCTCCACGGTCTTGATGAACGCTTCATACTTATTGATATCCAAGCTGCTTCCTCCTATCATGCAGGGTTTTCATGTTGAACATGAACAGCTCCCGCTTCCCAATCTTCCCGGTTTTTATTATACTTGCTTACAACAGCAAACGCAAGAGGCCGTTTCTACCTGCCAAGAGAAATCATTCTTGCTCCCTGATCCCCCCACATTCTAATCAAAAGAAAGAAAGTAGGTATATCCCATGAGCAGAAATCCTTTTGATACTTCCCTGAAGACGCTGCACGAGGCCGCGGCTCTGGGCCACATCAACTCCGAGGTCGTCCGCCTGCTGGAGCAGCCCCAGCGTCAGTTTGAGTTCACCATCCCCGTCCGCATGGACGACGGCCACCTGGAGATCTTCACCGCCTACCGCGTGCATTACTGCGACGCCCTGGGCCAGGTGAAGAACGGCGTCCGCGTTGTCCCCGACATGGATCTGGACACCGCCAAGGCCCTGGGCTTCTGGATGACCATCAAGCACGCCGTGGGCGGCATCCCTGCCGGCGGCGGCAAGGGCGGTATCAAGGCTGACCCCAGCAAGCTCAGCCGCCGCGAGTATGAGGCCCTGATCCGCGGCTTCATCCGCAAGCTGCCCATGAAGGGTGCCTGGGTCGACGTTCCCGGTGCCGACATCGGCACCCACGGCCGCACCCAGGCCTGGATGCTGGACGAGCTGGAGGAGATCCAGGGCTTCCACTCCCCCGCCGCCATCAACGACAAGCCCATCGAGGCCAACGGCACCGAGCTCTCCCGCGAGGCCACCGGCACCGGCTGCTACTTCGTGACCCGTGAGATCACCAAGGCCATGAACATACCCAAGACCTCCCGCGTGGCTGTCCAGGGCTATGGCAACGTGGGCCGCGTCGCCACCGAGCTCCTCTACAAGGATGGCTACCAGATCGTCGCCGTCAGCGACATCTTCGGCGGCATCTACAATCCCAACGGCATCGACGTCACCGCCCTGGGCGAGTATGTCGACAAGAACCGCACCGTCAAGGGCTTCCCCGGCTGCACCGAGATCAGCACCAGCGACGTGCTGGAGGTCGACTGCGACATCCTGATCCCCGCCGCCGTCCAGAGCGTCCTGCATGAGGGCAACGCCGCCAACGTCAAGGCCAAGCTCATCATGGAGTGCGCCAACGGCCCCACTACCCCCGAGGCCGAGCGGATCCTCTACGCTATGGGCGTCACCATCATGCCCGACGTGCTGGTCAACTGCGGCAGCGCCATCGTCTGCAGCTTCGAGCGCACCCAGGGCCTCACCGACCAGTATTGGGATCGCGAGACCGTCAAGGCTAAGCTGGAAGAGCGCATCGTCAAGGCCTTCCACGAGACCTACAACACCGCCAAGGAGCTGGACGTCAGCTTCCGCGATGGCGCCTGGATCAATGGCCTGCGCAAGGTGGAGCGCGCCATGATCACCCGCGGCAGAGCCTGGGAGGACTAATCTTTCCCCCCTCCCGGTAACGCATCATCATTTTCTCCTTTTCTAACGCCAAGCAGCCTCCCGGCCCTCCCCCGGGAGGCTGCTTGGCCCATCGGGATCCCGCCCCCGCCCGCATCCCCCCCACACCGCGCCTGCGTTTCTGATCCCGTCACCGCAATCTTACTGCAACGTGTACTGTGAAAAGAGAGGTGTTTCCATGAGCAAACGGATTTCCTACGGAGAACGGGGCCGTATCGGCCTTATCTATCCCAGCACCGGCTGGGTCATGGAACCGGAGTTCCATGAAATGGCGCCGGAAGGCGTCAGTACCGTTACCACACGGATCAAGCTGGGTGCCGTTACAGTGGAAAACGTCGCCGGGCTGGCTGAGCACGTCAGCCACGCCGCCGACCTATTGGCGGATGCCCACGCCCATCTCGTGGTACTTGGCTGCACCAGCGGCAGCTTCGTCTGCGGCCCTCGCTATGACCAGGAGATCATTCAAAGGATCCGCGAGACCGCCCACTGTCCCGCCACTACCACGGCTACCGCAGTGGTCAGCGCCATCAACGCCTTTGGCGCCAGCAAGGTGGCTGTCGGCACCCCCTATGTGGAGGAGATCAATCAGTGTGCCATCCGCTTCCTGGAGGGGCACGGCAAAACCGTCACCCGCCTTCACGGCCTGGGGCTCCTGCGGGACAGTGACATCAACAGCCTGTCCCGGGAGGAGATCTGCGATCTCATCCGCCGGGCTGACACGCCAGAGGCGGAGATGGTGGTGCTTCTCTGCACCTCCATCAAGGGGAGCGATATCCTGCCCCAGATGGAGGCGGAGCTGGGAAAGCCCGTCATTACCGCCATCCAGGCTACCTTCTGGGAGTGCCTGCGCTTGCTGGAGATCCCCCCGGATCTCCCACGGATGCTGCAATTCGGCAGCCTGTTTTCCCGCAGCTGAGCCCCTCCTGCCGATAGCCGCTTTCCTCAGAAGTCCCCCGGCGGCTTTGCCGCCGGGGGACACCTTTTCGCCGGGCCTGTTATACATTATATTATAATGTGCCGCAGTATCGTATCCGCCGCTCCCCCCGGCAGAGCCCGCGCCGCTCTCCCGAAAAACAGCAAAAGGGACGCCGCCACATGGCGGCGTCCCTTTTGCCCCTCCAGCGCCGCGGCAGCCAATGCCGCACGCACAGCGCATCGACCGGGGCTCCGCGGGGACGAAGCGCCTGGTCGACGCCCTGCCCGGGGAGACAGGGCGTCTGGAAAGGGGGAAAGAATCACTCCTCAGAAAGGGTGATAGCGAAAGGAAGTGCGGGGAAGCGTTCCGCCGCGAGGGATGGAACCGTTTCCGCCGGATTGCATGGAGCCTTTCCGCACGGCATCCGTACCAAGCTCCCAATGTGCCCTTATTATAGCATCCTTCACCACTGATGGCTAGGCGCAAAATGGCGAAAAATCCGCCTTGAAATTGGCAGATTGACGGAAGTTTCCCCAATGAGATTTCGGATTTTTTCGTCAGGAAAGCTCCCGAAATCCGCAAGGATACGTAAATTCCGCCATTTTGCGCGTTTTTTGCATCCCGTATCTCCCGTCTCTCGCCCCCGTTCCCTTCCAGCTTTTCTCAAACTCTTCCAGTTCCCCCCCCGCCGCCCTCCTTCACGGCTTCTTCCCGCCGGGCAGTCATTTCTTAACGTCCCGGAAACGATGCTTCCCTTCGGTCATTTCCCTCAAAATCTCCGCTCCAATTTTGACGTGACATACAAAATTTTAATATTTATTCAATTTCTCTTGCGTGCCCGCCGAATTTACTATAAAATTTACCTATGCTGCGCAAGTTTTTGTGAAATATTGGCAGTCAAATTTTCAATTCCTTACGCGGTGAATCTAACGAAAAGGTGGGTCCACACATGAAGAAAAAAGCTCTGGTCACTCTGCTTGTCCTTGTCTTCGCATTCGCAAACATGATCTCCGCTGCTGCATTTTCTCCCAAAGGCGTGGAAATCGTCAGCATCAACGATGTCCCCGGCATCGCCATCGGTCACTGGACGGACGCCCCCAACCAAACTGGTACCACCGTAATTGCCTGCACGGAAACCGGCGGCGCCACCGGCGGCGTCTCCGTGCTGGGCGGCTCTCCCGGCACCCGGGAGACCGACCTGCTGGAACCTGAGAAAACCGTTCAGATCGTCAACGCGGTGGTGCTCTCCGGCGGCTCTGCCTTCGGTCTGGACTCTGCCACCGGCGTCATGAAATTCATGGAGGAAAAGAACCTCGGCGTTCCCGTGGGCGTCACCGTGGTTCCCATCGTCCCCGCCGCCGTCATCTTTGACCTGGGCCGCGGCGACGACGGCAAGCTGGGCTCCGGAGAGCACCGACCCGGCGCGGACGCCGGCTACCAGGCAGCCGCCAACGCCTTTGCCGGCGTCGAGTGGTCGGACGGCAACATCGGCGCCGGGATGGGCGCCCGTGCCGGCGGCATGAAGGGCGGCCTGGGCTCCTACTGCTACAAGTTCGGTGATCTCTATGTGGGCGCCATCGTCTCCGTGAACGCCGCCGGCCAGGTGGTGGATCCCGAAACCGGTGCCATCATCGCTGGGCGCATCGATGCCGAGACCAACACCTTCATTGACCGGGAGGAGGCCATCGTGGAGGGCAAGGTTCCCCCCACCTCCGGCAACACCAATACCACCATCGGCTGCATCGTGACCAATGCCAAGCTGACCCAGGCCGAGGCCAACAAGCTGGCTGAGATGGCCCACGACGGCTTTGCCCGGGCCATCGAGCCCACCCATACCCCCAGCGACGGTGACTGCATCTTCGCCATGGCCACCGGTAAGGCCACCACCTCCGGCACCACCTGGGGCCAGACCTCCGCGGACATGAGCCTTTTGGGCGTCCTGGCGGTGAACGCCATGGAGCGCGCCATCGTCTCCGCCGCCTACAATGCCGAGTCCGTCACGGACTGCCACGGCAGAACCACCGAGGGTGCCGCCACCCTGCGGGCCAATGGCACCACCCCCGCCCAGCCCGGCACTACCCCCGCCGTTTCCGAGGCGAAGCCCTCCACCCCCAGCACCTCCACCCCCGCCCCTGTGCAGTACACCGTGGTAAAGGGTGATACCCTCTCCCTCATCGGCGCCAAGTTCGGCGTCTCCTGGCAGGCCATCGCGGAGCTGAACAAGCTCTCCAATCCCAACCTCATCCGGGTGGGCCAGGTGCTGCTGATCCCCCAGAAGTAACACAGTCCCTCAAAGTTGTTCTCTGCGCTCCAGTTCCCCGCCGGGCCATGCGCCCGGCGGGGCCCCCCTTCACAGCTTCTTCACACCGTGGTCTGCGCACCCGGCGGCAGGCCGCCGGGTGCGCAGACGCCCTTCCGGCACCCCTGCGAGCCTCCGGATCCGGGTTCCCGCCAGGCCGCCGAAGGGTCGAAAAACCGCCCCGTTTTTGTACTCCCAGTGCAAGCATTTGTCATCTTTCTGTAAATCCATGGCAGGCAAACGTTTTTCTGCCATCCTCTCTGTTCACAGTTCCTTTAAAATTTCGTCATTTTTCAGCAAAAAACCTCATCTACCCTCTTGCGTTTTTAGAAAGATTCTGCTATATTGTGTTCATACTTCGGTAAAGTTGTCTGACTAGGATTTCACGATCCCGCGCTTCCCCTGGTATGACTTGCCCTTTCCGGGCGGCTTCCCGAAGCAAAGCTCGCGATAGGAACCCCGCGGCACGTCCCGTCGTTTCTATCAACCATTGCGGGTCGGCCCCCTCCGGAAAGGGAGACCGGAAAGACCGCTCCGTGTTGGGATCCCCTAACGGGAAATCTTTAAGGAGGAGAGAAATCTTGAAGAAATTAACTCGCGAAGAGATGCACAAGCAGTGCGTGCGTGAGATCCGCGGCACCCTGATCGTCGCCGTCCTCACCTGCGCTTGGGAGTGCATCTGGGCTTTCGCCCTGAACGGCAGCGGCAAGATGTTCCTTGGCATGCCCGCCTGGCTGTCCGTGTCCGTGTTCGGCAGCATCGTTGTGTGCCTGCTGGGCGTCTGGTACCTGATGAAGAAGGTCTTCATCGACTTTGAGTATGACGAGGAGGTGGACGAGAAATGAGCAGCCAGCAGATCACTGTTTTGATCATCCTGATCGTCTACCTTGTCGCCAACACCGTCATCGGTCTGGTCTACGGCAAGGTGCGCGACAGCCGCAGCACCCTCAGCAAGGAAAACAAGTACTTCATCGGCGGCCGCGGCATGAACGGCCTGATCCTGGCCATGACCACCATGGCCACCTACACCTCCGTGAGCTCCTTCATCTCCGGCCCCGGCGCCGGCGGCATGACTTACGGCTACACCCAGGTGTGGATCGCCGCCACCCAGGTTCCCGTCACCTTCATGGTGCTGGGCGTGCTGGGCAACAAGCTGGCCATCGTCTCCCGCCGTACCGGTGCCGTCACCGTCGCCGGCTACCTCCGTGCCCGCTATAAGAGCGACCTGCTGGTCATCGTCACCTCCATCCTGATGGTGGTCTTCTTCATCGTTCAGATGATCGGCCAGTTCAAGGGCGGCGCCACCCTGGTCAGCGTCATCACCGGCCTGGACTACAAGATCGGCCTGCTGATCTTCGCCGCCGTGGTCATCGTTTACACCTCCTTCGGCGGCTTCACCGCGGTCGTCATCACCGACACCATCCAGGGCCTCATCATGTGCCTGGGCACCGCCATCCTGCTGATCAGCGCCTTCACCGCCGGCGGCGGCATTGCCAACATCAACGCCTCCCTCGCCACCAAGCTCCCCGAGGTCTGGGACAACCTGACCGGCGTCTTTGGCCCCGGCACCCTGCTGTCCTACTGGATCCTGGTCGGCTTCGGCACCATCGGCCTGCCCCAGACCGCCGTCCGTGCCATGGGCTTCAAGAACACCAAGAGCCTCCACAGCGCCATGTGGATCGGCGCCGTGACCTGCGCCTTCGTTATCGTTGGCATGCACCTGGCCGGCGTCTGGTGCGGTGCTCTGATCGACACCTCCACCCTGCCCAACTCTGACTACTTCATCCCCACCGTGGTTCTGCAGATCATGCCCGTGGGCATCGCCGGCCTGTTCCTGGCTGCTCCTCTGGCTGCTGTTATGTCCACCGTTTCCTCCCTGCTGATCCTGGCCTCCGCCGCCATCATCAAGGATATCTATCACACCTATTATGTGAAGGACATCCCCGAGCGCGTTGCCAAGTATCAGAAGAACCTGGGCAAGTTCACCATCGGCGGCACCCTGGTCGTCGGCATCATCACCGTGCTGCTGGCCCTGAATCCCCCCGATATCATCTGGGTTCTGAACCTCTTCGCCATGGGCGGCCTCGAGTGCGCCTTCTTCTGGCCCCTGGTGGGCGGCCTCTTCTTCAAGAAGGGCACCAAGCAGGGTGCTGTCGCTGCCTCCATCGGCGGCGCCGCCTTCTACATCTTCGCTTACTACAATGTCAAGGTGCTGGGCATCAACGCCGTGGTCTGGGGCCTGCTGGTCAGCGCCATCCTGTACTACGTCGTGTCCTTCGCCACCTGCCCCAAGGAAGGCCTGGACAAGGACGTTCTGGAGAACTGCTTCTAATTCCGGCATTCCCACCCAACTCCATCTCCCTAGCGAGAGCGCGGCAAACGCCGCGCTCTCGTTTCTTTTCCGGAGCCCGCCGCTCACCCCTCCCCGCCCGCGCCGCCTCCGGAAAGCCTCCCCGCGCAAAAAACCGTCCCGTTTCCGGGGCGGTTTGCCCCTTTACACCCGCCGCCCCCTCCGGGTATAATAGGGGAAAGCACGCAGGAAAGGCGGGACGGCAATGGCGCGCAGCTCCTTCCAGAAGCAGAAGCTCCTCTGCCTCATGGACGATCTCCTGAAATACTCCGACGAGGAGCACCCCCTCCCCGTCTCCCGGCTCATCGAGCTTCTGGCCCGGCGGGGCATCGCCGCCGAGCGCAAGAGCATCTACGGGGACATCGAGACCCTCCGGGACTACGGGCTGGACATCGTCCAGAGCGGCAGCGGCCGGAGCAGCGGCTACTTTGTGGCCTCCCGCCCCTTCGAGCTGGCGGAGCTGAAGCTGCTGGTGGACAGCGTCCAGTCCTCCCGCTTCATCACCGCGAGAAAGACTCTCTCCCTCATCGAAAAGATCGAGGGCCTCTGCAGCGTCCACCAGGCCCGGGGCCTCAGCCGCCAGGTCTACGTGGCGGGCCGCATCAAGACCATGAACGAGTCCATCTACTACAATGTGGACGAGCTCCACCGGGGCATCGCCGAGAACCGGCAGATCCGCTTCCGCTACTTTGAGTATACCCCCCGGCGGCAGCGGCACTACCGCCGCGACGGGGCCTTCTACCAGGTGAGCCCCTTCGCCCTGACCTGGGACAACGCCAACTACTACCTCCTGGCCTACGACGCCGCCGCCGGCCTGCTGAAGCACTACCGGGTGGACAAGATGACGGACATCCGCCTGACGGAGGAGCCCCGCCAAGGCCACGAGACCTTCGCCGCCCAGGACATGGCCGCCTACACCCGGAAGGTCTTTGGCATGTTCTCCGGGGAGGAGGTCAGCGTGCGGCTTCGCTTCGCCAACCACCTGGCCGGGGCGGTGCTGGATCGCCTGGGCCCGGACGCCCTGCTGATCCCCGACGGCGGCGCCCACTTCACCGTCCGGACGGAGGTGGCGGTGAGTCCCCAGTTCTACGCCTGGATCTGCGGCTTCGGAGACGAAGTCCGCATCCTGTCCCCCGCCTCCGCCGCGGAGGGCTACGCCTGCCACATCGCCTCCATCGCCGCCCTCTACGAAGCCTCCCCTCCGGCGGAAAGCGCCCACAACGGGGAAAAGGCGTGACTTTCCCCAAGTCACGCCTTTTCCCTTTCGATGCCCGTTTCCGGCGGTCTCCGTCCTCAGTGCCCGTGGGGCTTGCGCTCCAGGGTCTCCCGGTCGGCCCGCAGATCCTCCCGCAGCAGCAGCTGGAAGAGGCAGCCCAGGGGCAGCAGGGTCAGCCAGATGGCCCGGCCCAGCCACAGCCGGCAGAACACCGTCCCCACGGTGGCGCCCCCCAGGAAGAAGAGCAGCATGCAGCAGTGCTTGCTCCACTTCTCCCGATGGCTCTTGTTGCCGGTCTTCCGGTGCCGCAGCTCAATGGCCAGGCCGATACCCACCTGCCGGATATGGTTGGTGGCGAAGGTGGTGGCCATGGGCGTTCCCTGGGCCTGGCGGAAGGTGTTGTACTGCATGGAGGCGATGAAGTTGATGACCACCTGGGAGATCTGCACCGGGGCGCTCTCCGGCAGGATGCCTAAGAAAATCACCGCGCACATCTCGATGGCCAGCAGCAGCGTGTCCCAGCGGATGCGCAGGGCGTGCTTCACGGGGTTCGGCAGCAGCTCCGAGAAGAAGGCCCCCAGCAGGTACGCCGAGATGGGGAAGAGGTAGTACAGGGCCTCCCCCCATTTCGCCTGGCCCAGGGCCAGGCCCAGCAGCACCACATTCCCCGTCTGGGCGTTGCAGAAGACGTTGCCCCGCAGCAGGTAGGTGAAGGCCCCGTAGAAGCCTGATACCGCCATCAGGGTATAGTACACCCAGTTTTTCTCACAGATCAAGTATTGTTCGTCCGATGCCATGGTTTCGCGTTTCCCCACTTTCTCTTTCTAAGATCTCCGCCGGGCTCCCGGCGGGCCATGCCCGGCAGTGCTTTCCCCCCGGGAGACTTTCCCCGGTCTCCCGAGGCCCCGCCGGGGCCTTTCCAGCTTTTCAGCATAGCAGAAAACCGGGAGAAATCAAGGCTTTCCCGGCAAAAAAGCGCCGAAAAAGGCCGCCCCGTCGGGGCGGCCTTTCCCTCTTTCCTCCATTGCCGTGGTCATTCGTCCTCCGGCGGCAGCACCAGAATGCGGTACTCGCCCTTCTCCGGCGTCCCGGCGAGCTCGTACTGCCGCTCCGGCTCGGAGCCCCCGGCGGCGTTGTAGGCGCCGTAGATGTTCACCGCGCCGTCGCTGTTCTGGGCGGCTTCCTCCTCCCAGGGCAGGCTCAGCAGGATGTCCTCCCCCTGCGCCCTCATCCGGATGACCTCCAGATCTCCCACCGTCAGGGTGTAGACCCGGCCGGTCTCCGTCTCCTGCCAGTCGTAGCCGTAGCCCGTCAGGAGCTCCCGCTCCTCCGCCGCCGTCAGCTCCCAGCAGACGTCCGCCTCCGCCGCCGTCAGCACGTCCTCGTCCGTCATCCGCTTGCTGCGGTCATCCTTCCCGGCGGACTGGGGGCTGACGCCGTTCTCCTCCGCCGCCCCGGCGGTGCTTGCCATGTTGCCGGTGCTGTCCTCGCTGGCGGGACTGCTGTTGGCTCCCCGTCTAAAGGGAAACACCGTGGCCTCCAGGCAGACCATCAGCGCAAGGCAGGCGGCGAGAGCCGCCCACGTGGCCCCGTAGCCCCGGGAGCGGGACTTCCGCCCCCTCCGGGGCTTCTCCGCCCGGATCTGCGGCGTCTCCGCCGCCCGGGCCAGCACCCGCTGGGCGAAGCCCTCCGGCACGTCCACGAACTCCGCGTCCGTGAAGTCGTCCGGCTCCCCCGCCCACTCCTCGCAGACCGCCTGCACCGCCTCCAGATCCGCCAGGGCGGCGCGGCAGCCCGGGCAGACGGCCAGATGGGCGCGGAGGGCCGCTTCCTCCTCCGGCGTGCACTCCCCGTCCACCAGGGCGTTCAGCGCCTCCCAGTATTCCTCGCAGGGCGTCATCCGCGTCCCCCCTTTCCTTCTGCTATCCGGTTAGACGCAGGGAAACTGGAAAGGTTCCCACTCTCCGTCAGAAATTTTCGCAGCAGCCCCCGACCCCGGCTGATCCGGGACTTCACGGTGCCCAGCTCCACCCCGGTGGCGGCGGCGATCTCCCCGTAGGAGAGCTGCCGCAGCTCCCGCAGCACCAGCGCCTCCCGGTACTCCTCCGGCAGCTGCCGCAGCCCCGCCTCCAGGGCGGCGCGCAGTTCCCGCCGCTCCACCGTCTCCTGGGGGGACGGCTCCCGGCCCGGCAGGGTCTCCGCCTCCTCCAGGGGCCCGTCCCGGCCGGAGCGCCGCTGCCTGCGCCGCAGGATGTCCGTGCAGGCGTTCACCGTCAGCCGGTAGAGCCAGGTGGAGAAGCTGGCCTCCCCCCGGAAGCCCGGCAGCCCCTGCCACACCGCCAGGAAGGCGTCCTGGGCGGCCTCCTCCGCGTCGGAGGGATCGGCACAGAGCCGCCGCGTCACGGCAAAGACCCGCTTCTCATAGGCCCGGACGAGGCAGCCAAAGGCCTCCTGATCGCCCTCTCCGGCCCGCCGCAGCCAGACCTCCTCCCTGCTCTCCGCCATGCCGTCCCCTCCTCTCCTGTCAAGTGCGTTCCCTTTTCATTCCTTGATTTTCAGGCCTTCCGCCCCTCAGTCCGTGAGATCCCGCTGGATGCCCCGCGTCACGGCCCGGGCGTCCTCAATGGTGTTCATCCGGACGATCTGCTCCTTGTAGTACCCCGAGTGGGCCACACCCTTCAGGTACCAGCAGTACTGCTTGCGCCCCTCCAGCACGGCCACCCGCTCCCCCCGGAGCTCCGCCGCCAGCTCGATCTGCCGCAGCGCCGTCTCGCAGCGCCGGGCCAGGGGGGGCCGCTCGGGCTTCTCCTTCCCCTCCAGCAGCGCCCGGGCCTGCCGGAAGATCCAGGGGTTGCCGAAGCAGCCCCGGCCGATCATGGCGGCGTCCGCCCGGGTATATTTCAGGATCCGCGGCACGTCCTCTGGCGCGAAGATGTCCCCGTTGGCGATGACCGGGACGCCCACCGCCTCCTTCACCGCCCGGATGCAGTTCCAGTCCGCCTGGCCGGAGTACATCTGGGCCCGGGTGCGGCCATGGACGGCGATGGCCGCCGCCCCGGCGCTCTCCAGCACCTTGGCCACCTCCACGCAGTTGCAGCTGCCCATGTCCCAGCCCCGGCGGATCTTGGCCGTCACCGGCACGGGCACGGCGGCGTTCACGGCCTCCACGATGCGTCCGGCCAGCTCCGGGCTCTTCATCAGGGCGGAGCCGTCGCCGTTGTTCACGATCTTCCCCATGGGGCAGCCCATGTTCAGGTCGATGACCTCCGCCCCGGTCTCCTCCAGGGCGATGGCGGCGGCCTCCGCCATGCAGGCGGGGTCGCTGCCGAAGATCTGCACCGCCGAGGGCCGCTCCCC